>NZ_JAVAYL010000040.1:0-20409 GCF_054185225.1 Bradyrhizobium sp. 18BD
TGACCGACGTCTCAGGGTTCTGCTTCCACCCTTGCACGATCATCCCACTCACACTTCTTTCGGACGTCCGGGAGACAACCCTTCCTCATGCCTCCCCCCTTGACTTGGGACATAAGAGGATGACGGAGTATCAGTGATGCTCCTCGTCGCATCTAGCTCTCAGTGCGCTCTCCAGCTACGCTTCCCCCAACCACAAACTCCGGGAGCCAGCCCATGCCCAAGCTCGATCATCTCCGTCCCAGCGGCCTGCACCACAATCCCGCCTATTCCCACGTCGTCACCGCCACCGGCGCACGCACCATCTACATCTCCGGTCAGGTGTCGACCGACGAGGAAGGCCGGATCGTCGGCGAGGGCGATCTCGCCGCGCAGACCACGCAGGTGATGCAGAATCTCGGCCTTGCGCTGAAGGCGGCCGGCGCGACCTACGCCAACATCGTCAAGATCACGACCTTCGTCGTCGGCTACAAGCCGGAGCTGCGCCCGATCATCGGCAAGGTCCGCTCGGCCTTCTTCGAAGGCATGGAGCCGCCGGCCTCGACGCTCGTCGGCGTCTCAGCGCTCGCGGCGCCGGAATGGCTGATCGAGATCGAGGCGATCGCGGTCGCAGATTGAGACAGGGAATGACTTCGCAGAATTTTATTCGGATCGCGGCTGCGTTGATGAGCAGGAGCGATGGGCGTGTCCTGCTGGTCAGGAAGAAGGCCACTGAAAGCTTCATGCAGCCCGGAGGAAAGATCGAGGCCGGCGAACACCCCGAGGTCGCGCTGCGGCGGGAATTGTCCGAGGAACTCGGGATCGACATCGATCCGGATGAGATGACCTATGTCGGACGCTACACGGCGCCTGCAGCGAATGAGCCCGGCCGGCAGGTCGATGCGGAAATCTTTCGTGTCGCCATCGCGCACTCGGTCAGTCCCGGTGCGGAGATCGAGGAGATTCTCTGGCTGGATCCGAACGCGCCTGGATCGGTGAAGCTCGCGCCCCTCACGCGCGACAAGCTGCTTCCGCTCTGCGCGCGGCCTCTTCCGTAGCTCGGATGGAGCGCAGCGCAATCCGGGAAACCTGTGGCTGAGGAGGCGCTGCCCCGGATCGCGCTGCGCTCCATCCGGGCTACAGGTGCTTGGCCTCTGACATCTCCCGCAGCAGCACCATCGCTTGGTCGGCCCGATCTACGGGCACGAAGAGATGGTCGTGATGAAAGGCCGACACGGCATTCACGCTGATGCCGGCTTTGGCCAGACGCGCCGTGATCGCAGCTAGAAATCCCACGGCGTCGAGTGCGGAGTGAACCGTCAGCGTAATCAGGCGCGAGGGAAATGCGCAACGCAATCCGGCCGCTTCGGCTTCTTCACGCAGAATGACCAGCGTCGTCCCTTCCTGCTCGCGAAACGTCAGCAGCGGATTGAGTGCCGCGGGAATGGAGGCGCTCGGCGCGATCGTGCAGAACGCGAAAATGCGCGGCCGCAGCTCCGGCTTCATGTGCCTCAGCAGCGCGTCGAGATCGCGTTCGCCTGTCACGGTGCCAGCCTCCAAATCGGTAAGATCGTTTGAGCCCCTGCGAAGCTATTGGCGCCAGCGGTCGTTGAAGCCAGAAGCAACATACCTTTGTATATCCCCTCTAATCCTTCTCATGCGCCGATCCTTACGCTGGTACAATTGAGCGACGGCGGGAGATTCTGACAATTTGAGTCCACTCGGGTTACTGCGAGGAAGCTCAAATGAACGTCGTTATTCGAAAGCTCAACGGCTTGTGGCACCTCGTCGTCGGGTCTTGTCATATCCGAACCCCGTTCCTGGAAACTCAGGATCGGCAGTTGGTCGTTCAGTATGCCAGGCGCGCTTATCCAGGTGCACGGATCTTCGAACGCGACTGAGCAGGCGGCCATCAATCCTCGGCCTTCTCCGGCCCCTCATAGGCGATGCCGCGGATCACGGCGGCGCTGCCGAACTTCTTGCGCAAACTGTCCACCGCGCGCTCGGCGTGAGCGGCGCGGCGGTCGAGCATGTCGGTGTCGTCGGCGGGGGAACCGTCGCGCAGCGCGCTGACGCCGGCGCCCATCAGGCGGAAGGCGGTGCCGTCGATCTCTTTCGCCAGCATCTCGCGGCAGATCGAGAAGATCTTTGCGGCGAGCTGGGTCGGGGCCGCGATCGACTGCGAGCGGGTGCGCTGGCGGAAATCGGCGGTCTTCAGCTTCAGCGTCACGGTCGAGCCGGCAAGCTCGCTGCTCTTGAGGCGCGAGGACGTCTTCTCGCACAGCCGCCACAGGATTTTTTCCAGCGTGGCGAAATCGCGGATGTCGGTCTCGAAGGTGGTTTCGCTGGAAATCGTCTTGGCGCCGCGATCCGGCTCGACGCGGCGGTCGTCGATGCCGCGGGCGAGCCGCCACAGCCTGCGGCCATCGCTCGGAAACTGCCGCATCATCTCGATCTCATCGGCTTTCTGAAGATCGGCGATGATGCGGAAGCCGCGCTGCACCAGGCGCTCCTGCGTCGCCGGCCCAACGCCGAAGATGAAGCCGACCGGCTTGTCCGCCAGCATCGCGCGTGCCTCTTCCTGATCGAGCGCGGCAAAGCCGCGCGGCTTGTCGAGGTCGGAGGCGATCTTGGCCAGAAACTTGTTGCAGGACAGGCCAACGGAAACGCTGATCCCGACGTCGCGCTCGATGTCGCGGGCAAAGCGCGCCAGCACCTTTGCCGGCATCATGCCGTGCACCCGTTCGGTGCCGGAGAGATCGAGGAAGGCCTCGTCGATCGAGAGCGGCTCGACCAGCGGCGTCAGCGCCTGCATGGCCTGCCGCACCTCGCGGCCGACCCGGACGTATTTCGCCATGTCGGGCGGGATCACGGTCGCATGCGGGCAGGCCTCCAGGGCCTTGAACATCGGCATGGCCGAGCGGACGCCATAGGTGCGCGCGATGTAGCAGGCGGCCGACACCACGCCGCGCTTGCCGCCGCCGATGATGACGGGCTTGTCGGCGATGTCAGGATTGTCGCGCTTCTCGACTGTCGCATAGAAGGCGTCGCAGTCGATATGGGCGATGGTCAGGCTGGCGAGCGCGCGGTGGCGGACGAGGCGAGGGGAACCGCAGGCGGAACAGCGCCGCACTCCCATATCCAGATCGGCCGAACAATCCCGGCAGAAGCAGCGAGGCCCGGCCGGGTCGGGCGCGGTCACGGCACGTCGCGCTCCCAATTGGGATCACCAAGCGCGTCTCCGAGGACCTGCCGCGCCGCAGCAACGTTGGTCGGATGCAGCTCCGAGGCGCTGGCAAAGGCCTTCACGGTGTCGTCATCGCGCAGTACGAAATCGAGCACGCTGAGGAGGAAATTGGGGTCGGAAGCGGCATTGCGCAGGGTCTCCGGACCGACCCCTGTCTCAGCCAGAAACAGGCCCAGCCGCCCCGGCTCGCCGGCAACGAAGGACAGCGCCTGAATCGCAACGATTTCAGCGACTTCGCGAGGGTTGTGAACAGGCTTTTTCAAGGGTCCGGTTTGCCTTTCCGTTAACTTTCGGTGTCTACTTTGAAACCATCATGCCCGAGTCTCAAGACCGCCGACAAGCAACTGGAAACCACATCGCAGAAAGTCGGGCCTCGGGTTTAACGAAACTCAAGCGAATCTGCGGCTAGTTTGAATCCAGTTTTCGAAGCGCCGGAAAGAGGCGCCTGAGGCGTCACATGTATCGGTCTTTGGGACCAAACAGGAGGGCGGGATGGCTAAGACCGTCCTGATCGTGGAAGACAACGAGCTCAACATGAAGCTCTTCCGCGACCTGTTGGAGGCGCACGGCTACCAGACCTCCGGCACCAGCAACGGATATGAGGCGCTCGACCTCGTTCGCAAGATGCGGCCCGACCTCGTGCTGATGGATATCCAGCTGCCACAGGTGTCGGGCCTCGAAGTCACGCGCTGGATCAAGGACGATCCGGAGCTGCGGGCCATTCCCGTCGTCGCGGTCACTGCGTTCGCGATGAAGGGCGACGAAGAGCGCATTCGCGAGGGCGGCTGCGAGGCTTATTTGTCCAAGCCGATCTCGGTCGGCAAGTTCATTGAGACGGTCCGGCGTTTTATCGGATAGGAAGTGAGTTCACAGTGTCCGCGCGTATCCTGGTTGTCGATGACGTTCCTGCCAACGTCAAACTCCTCGAAGCCCGCCTGTCAGCCGAATATTTCGACGTGATGACGGCCTCGAACGGCACCGAGGCGCTGGCGATCTGCCGCCGCGCCGAATGCGACATCATCCTGCTCGACGTGATGATGCCGGACATGGACGGCTTCGAAGTCTGCCGCCGCATCAAGACCGATCCGGCGACGCACCACATTCCCGTCGTCATGGTCACCGCGCTCGACAGTCCGGCCGACCGCAACCGCGGTCTCGAAGCCGGCGCCGACGATTTCCTCACCAAGCCCGTCTCCGACGTCGTGCTGATCGCGCGCGTGCGCTCGCTGACGCGGCTGAAGATGATGACCGATGAGCTGCGCATGCGCGCCATCACCTCGCTCGAGATCGGCATGCAGGCGCCCGAGCGCAGCGCCGTCGCCGACACCGGCAAGGGCGGCCGCATCCTGCTGGTCGACGACCGCCAGTCCTCCTACGAGCGGCTCGCGACGATCCTCGCCGCCGAGCATACGGTCGACGTCGAGCCGAACCCGACCGAAGCGCTGTTCCACGCCGCCGAGGGCAATTACGATTTGCTGATCGTCTCGCTCGACCTCAACAATTTCGATGGCCTCAGGCTCTGCAGCCAGGCGCGCTCGCTGGAGCGCACGCGGCACGTGCCGATCCTGGCGATCGCCGACCCCGAGAACTCGACGCGGCTGCTCCGCGGCCTCGAGATCGGCGTCAACGACTATCTGCTGCGCCCGATCGACAAGACCGAGCTCCTGGCGCGCGCCCGCACCCAGATCCGCCGCCGCCGCTACACCGACCACCTGCGCGACAACGTGCAGAACTCGATCGAGATGGCGATCACCGACGCGCTCACCGGCCTGCATAATCGCCGCTACATGGAGAGCCATCTGGCAACGCTCGCCGAGCAGGCCTCGACGCGCGGCAAGCCGCTGGCGCTGATGATTTTGGACATCGACTACTTCAAGTCGATCAACGACAATTACGGCCACGACGCCGGCGACGACGTCCTGCGCGAGTTCGCCGTGCGCGTCCGCAAGTCGATCCGCGGCATCGACCTGGCCTGCCGCTACGGCGGCGAGGAGTTCGTCATCGTGATGCCGGAGACCGACCTGCATGTCGCCGGCATGGTCGCCGAGCGTCTGCGCCGCTCGATCGCGGGCGAGCCGTTCGCGATCCACAAGGGGGCAAAGCGCATCGAGGTCACGATCTCGATCGGCCTCACCACGCTGGAGCAGAAGGGCGAGGCCATCGCCGACGTCCTCAAGCGCGCCGACACGGCGCTGTACCGCGCCAAGCACGACGGGCGGAATCGCGTGGTGTCGCAGGCGGCGTAAGGGCTGCCTGCACACAAAAGTGCGAAAACAACCCCATGCACAGTAGCCGACATTAGTCGGATCAATGGGTTACGTGCGCGGCAAAGATGGCTTGCGCGGTGGCGAGGCGGTTTGACTCGTCGGGCAAAACAGGAGCATGTTGGTAGGGTCGAGCAGCCCCTCCAAACGCCGCTGTCATTCCCCGCGAAAGCGGGAATCCAGTGCGCCGCGGCTCCTCGGTTCAATCACAATCGTCTCTGGAATACTGGATCACCTGCTCCAGTGCGTAGTTGCGCACAAGGCGGGTGATGACACCGTTTGATGCGGCGACTGTGCTCAGTGCGGCGGGCGCTTGTCTCGCTTCGTGGGCACAGCCGCATCACCATCCACATCCACCCCCGCATTCCGCAACAGCACCTTCGCCGCTTCCTTCGCCGCGCGCGCCATCGCGGGGTCGTCGCGGACGAGGTCCTGGGCGATGGAGCCGTCGACCAGCAGCACGAGCTGCGTCGCCAGCGCTTCCGCATCGGCAACGCCGAGCTCGCTCAAGCGGTCGCGAAACCAGACGCGGCGGCTTTCCTTGAAGGCGATCGCGATCTTCTTCACCGCGCGGTCCGCGGGGCCAAGCTCGGCGACCGCATTCACGAACGGGCAGCCGCGAAAGTCCTTTGCCGCAAAGCGCCGCTCCAGCGAATCGAAGGTCGCGAGAATCTGCTCGGCCGGCGGCTTGTCCGAGGGACGGGCGTGCACGAAGCGGCGTTCGAGATAGGCCGCGATCAGCGCGTCCTTGGAGGGGAAGTGGTTGTAGAGCGTGCGCTTGCTGATGCCGACCTCGGCCGCGAGTGTGTCGACGCCGATCGCGCGAATGCCTTGCAGATAGAACAGCTTGTCGGCGGTCTCGAGGATCCGCTCCTTCATCGTCTGTGGGGGCGTCGGGGGAGCCATGCAGTCCTGCGCGTCCTGTTTGCTTGACAGCGTCCGCCTTTCATAGCCTAAGTACACAGGTCTGTGTAACCAAAATCAAGCGAAATTCCAGACGACGGCAGTCGCGCCGTGCCCCCGAGGGAGAACAAAAATGCCCCTGTTGCAGGTCCTGCGTCCGACATTGCCCATCCTGATCGGCGCCTCCATCATGCTGACGCTGAGCATGGGGCTGCGGCAGAGCCTCGGCATCTTCATGCAGCCGCTGACGCATGACATCCACATCTCGATCTCGGATTTCACGCTGGCGCTGGCCGTGCAAAACCTCGCCTGGGGCTTCCTGCAGCCGCTCGCCGGTGCGATGACCGTGCGTTACGGCTTCCGTCCCATCATGATCGTGGGATCGCTGATGTACATCGTCGGCCTCATTCTGATGGCGACCGCGGGCGGTCTTGTCAGCATCATGATCGGTGCCGGCGTGCTGATCGGGACGTCGCTGGCCTGCACGGCGGCGGCGATCGCGATGTCGGTGGCGGCGCGTGCGGTGCCCGCAACGGTGCGCTCCACCGTGCTCGGCATCGTCTCCGGCGCGGGCTCGCTCGGCGCGCTGCTGTCGGCGCCGATCGGGCAGATGCTCAATGAGGGTTTTGGCTGGCGCATCGGGCTCGCCGGCTTCGTCATCATGTCGGTGCTGATGATCCCCGCGGCCTGGTACGCCGGCCGCGTCGACGCCATTCCGCTGCCGAGGCCGGCCGCCCATGATATCGGCGATGCCACGGCCGCCTCCGTGACCAGGGCGGCGTTCGGCAACGCCCCCTTTGTGGTGATGACCTGCGCCTATCTCGTCTGCGGCATGCAGCTCGTCTTCCTCACCACGCATCTGCCGTCGTATCTGGCGATCTGCGGCCTCGATCCGATGCTGAGCGCGCAGACGCTCGGCATGATCGGCGGGTTCAACGTGCTCGGCTCGCTGTTCTTCGGCTGGGCCGGCCAGCGCTGGAACAAGCTGGCCCTGCTCGGCGGGATCTACATCCTGCGTTCGATCGCGCTCGCCTGGTATTTCATGCTGCCGGCGACGTCGTTCTCGACGCTGCTGTTCGGTGCCATCATGGGCTTCCTCTGGATGGGCGTCGGCCCGCTGGTCGCAGGCGCCGTCGCCGAGATGTTCGGCCTGCGCTGGCAGGCGATGATCCAGGGCCTTGCCTTCATGAGCCACCAGATCGGCAGCTTCCTCGGCGCCTACGGAGGAGGGGTGCTCTACGACGCGCTCGGATCGTACACCATGGCCTGGCGCATCGGCGTGGCGCTGGGTCTCGCCGGCGGCATCATCCAGGTCGCGTTCGCGCTGATCCGGCCGTCGCAGCCGCCGGCGCCGGTGTTGAAGGCGGCGTAGCTTGGGCGTGGGCTTGCCAGTCGTCCGCTCGAAGTGAGGGGCGGATGTCGCGCGGCTTGGTCATGACTGGCAGCAGATGATCCCCGCAACAAAACAGCCTTGCAGCCAGAAGAGCATTTAGCTGATCATACCCGTTGCTCAGACCGAACCGTGAGCCTGACGATCTTCACTTGAGCCGACGGGATAGCAACGAAATGGATTTCGAGAAGGCAGCAGCGCTGGCAACAACATGGGTTGACCTAAAATGCGAGGGGCAGGCTCGCATCCAGCGCGAGCTCACAATCGCAAAGCCCTACGGTTGGGTATTCTTTTATCAATCCAGGGAATTCTTGGATACCGGTGACTTTTCGGAAGTACTTGTTGGAAATGCGCCCATCATTGTGGACAGAGATTCCCTTGAGCTGCGCCTGACGGGCACGGCAAAGCCGCTGGAGCATTATCTGGAGGAGTACGAGAGAACTCTCCCTCCGGCGGCCCTTCAACGCAGGCCGCAGCCTCCGACTTGGTAATCGGTTCAACAACTGACGCAATACGGTCGATCGACGACCCGCTGAGGATCGGAGATACATCCATGACGGCTTTGAAGAAAATGCTCCACATTGACGGGACCGAATTTTCGACATTGGAAGGATTTTACGATCACGTCAGCCTTCGCATTATCCCGGATGCCGAGTGGGGCAGAAATCTCGACGCCTTCAACGATATTCTGCGAGGTGGCTTTGGGACGCCGGAAGAAGGCTTTGTGTTTTGCTGGAACAACCACGAAATCTCCCAGCGAAACCTGGGATATGACGAGACTGCGCGCCAATTGCGGAAAAGGCTGGAGCGATGTCACCCTTCCAATACGGCTTCAGTCGAAAGCTACCTGGCTGAGGCGCTCAGGCGCGAAGGGCCGACGGTATTTGACTGGCTTGTCGATATCATCCGGCGCCATTGTCCCGGCGGCAGAGAGGAAGCGGATGGCATCGAACTTGTTCTTCGATGACGGTCTTCGCGAGAGCCTCGATCACGCGCCGCAAGATTGGCCGCGCGTGGTCTAGCCTGGAGGGGGCGGCGAGGGGCTCTGGTTGTCCCAGCTTCCGAAGGGGGTGGAGCTATCCACATTTCGACAGAAGCCAGCGGATCCAGCAACGGCAAATGGCTTTTCACGGGAATAGACCAAAATGATGCAACGATCCCGCTGGAGATGTGGAAAGCCGTTACCATGCTCTTTGAGGTGGGTCACACTTTTCCGCCCTTGCCCAAATGCGAAGGCCATAGGGGATCAAATAGCAACGGGGCCAGATGGCCCCGCACCAGTCTTCAGTCGATTCCGCGATTCAGCTCGCTGCTCGCTTAGCGACGTGCCGGCCGCTTGAGGTCTGCGACCTTGAACCTGTTGCCGGCCTGCAGGCTGCTGCAAAACCAGTGGGCTCTGTTGCGAAACTCGCCCAGGAACACCTTCGTCTCGACGCAATTCTCGTAGGATGTATGGGTGATGGTGTCTCGGCACGTTGGCGAGAAAGGTCCATAGTTCAGACCGCCGCCCGACTCGCTGCATCCAACCCAGGGATCTTTGCCGTGCGGGAAGCTTGACGCACAGCCACCGTTGCAGCTGCTGGCGACTCTCTCCAGGCTGGCAAACCTCCCCATCACTGAACCCGGGGCATACGAAGGTGTCCGTGCAGCTGACGATGACGTTTGTGTGGTTGACGACGTTCGGCGAGACGCTCCCGCGTTTGTCACGCGCTCCGCTCGATGCGGCCTTTCCACCTGCTTCGGCGCATCGACCGAGACGGGGGGAAGCGTGGCGGTGGAGCCTGTTGGGATCTGCGACAAGGCCGGGCTGCACAGCAGGGCAGTTGACAGGGCAGCGATGACTGAAGGCACGACAAAGCCTGACGACAATCTCATGACATGACCTCCCAAATCCGAGCCGGAAATGCCGTCCCGGTAAGTGCACGATAACATGCATTTGCAGTCGAGCAACCGAGGGTTGATGAGATGTCTGCCGATAAAATCGCCATCGGCATGCGGCGCGTCCGGGCCACGAGGGGGGCGGATGCACTTGCGCGCGGTGCACCAATCACGCAGGCAGCAGCGACGACTGATCCTGCTTTGAGCGCCATGCGGACGCCAGTCTTCCAGCTCGATGCGCGCTGCCGCTGGCGCCGGAACGCAACCTTCCGCGAACGTGATCGTCTCGAGCCGCGTCCCGAACGCCAGTGGCAGCGTTCCAGGCGCCCACCGCAGGTCGGTCAATCGGAGGCGAAAGAGCGGCTTACGCTACGAGGCTTTTTCGATCTTCACCCAGAGTGCGCTACCCAGATTCGATGAGTTTCTGGCGGCGTATGCCCATGCCGGTAACCGCGTTGGTGAAAGCGCAAGTGCAAGCAAAGCTTGCGTCATCCGTTGCGCTTTACTCCGCGGCAAGCCGCGCACGAACTCGCCCACGCTGCCCGGCTTCTCTGCCCTGCATAAAAAGCTGTCTGTAATGTCTTGCTGAAGGAAGGTCTTGAGATTGAACGGCTCCTGCTCGCACTTGCTCAATTGCAAGCCCTGTCGTTGACATAAGGCCTCGAATGCCGCCGTCGTCCACCGGCCAATGTGATTTGGTGGCATGTCTAGGAGCGAACCGTGGCGCTCCATATAGCACGTTCGGATGTCGTTCGGGACGGCAATGAAGACGGAGCCGTGCGGCTTCAGGAGGTATTTCAATCGAGCGAACACGTCATCCACGCGATCCATGTGCTCGAAGACTTGAAACATGAAGATGATGTCGAAGGCTTCCTTCAGGGAGTCGAAAACAGCCTCTCGCAGATCGACTGAAAAGGGCTTGTAGCCTTTCGATTGCAATGCGAGCCGCGCTGTGTCGTTGTAGTCCAGGGCATAAATATCGGACGTGTGGAAGAACCTGTCCTTGATGAGATCGAGAAAATACCCAAATCCCGCCCCGACATCGATGATGGTTTTTCCGGCAGTCGTCATGCCGTTGAGCTCTTCGATCGTCCTTGCATACTCCCATTTCGTGGTCGGATAAGAGGGGTTTGGCGCGGCCAGATTATAGAAGTCAGCGCCACCCGCCACGAACGGATCTGCAAAGCCGAATCCACAGTCCGTGCATCTTCGGACATCGCAGGTGTTGCGGCCCCAGAGCCGCGACAGATAATGCGTCAAATCCCGAGAGCGATCCGGATATCGCCGTGGATTGACGAAGGATCGCGAGGCCTGGTCTGCAGTCACTTCGAACAATTTCGCAGTTGATGCATGGCCACATGCGGGGCAGGTGCTCATCTGCTGACTCTCTCGGGGTCTTCAGCCTGGACCAGAATGGTCCAGCCCAAATTGTCCCGTCATCCTTCAAATGAAGGCTGCGAAGCGGATGATCACCCGTTCACGTCCTTGAGCGGGCCCGCGCGACGATCAGGCGGGCAACAGTGTCGCCTGATCGTGGCTTGACCGCCGGGCGGCGATCCGCCCCTCGAGTTCGCAGCGAATGTCGTCCACCACGCTGGCCCAATCGCCCCGCTTGGGTTGCCTGAACAGCTTCATCGACTGGTACCACGGGCTGTCGTCGCGATTGAGCAGCCAGCGCCAGTCCGGGTTGAAAGCGACCATCGTCCAGACCGGAACACCCAGCGCGCCGGCGAGATGAACAACACTGGTGTCGACCGAGATCACCAGATCGAGACAAGAAACCAGCGCCGCCGTTTCGGTGAAATCGGTCAGATGTTCCGTGAGGTCGACGATGTCAGGGTGTTCGGCGAGGAAGGCGCGGTCCTGATCGCGGACGCCTTTCTGCAGGCTGACGAACCGGACGTCGCAATCGAGGAGGGGCGCGAGCGTGCGCAGGGGCATCGATCGGTTGTGATCGTTCTTGTGGTCGGGATTGCCGGCCCAGACCAGACCGACGCGGAGGCGCGTGCGGGGGCCAAGCCGGTTGTCCCACGCCGTCACGCGCGCAGCCGGCGGCGCAGGAACGTAGCCCTCCGCGAACGGGATCGTATCGAGCCGCGTCCCGAATGCGAGCGGCAGCGTTCCAAGCGGGCAGTGCAGGTCGAACACCGGCGATGACGATCGGCCGACACATTCGGCGACCCCGGTGATGCCGCCCAGGAGTTGCTGGATCGGAGGCTCGACCTCCAGGATGACCCGGGCGCCGAGCGCGGCCACCTTGGGCACATAGCGGGCGAACTGGATCGCATCGCCCAGCCCCTCGTCGGAGTGAAGCAGGACGGTCTTGCCTGCGATCGGCTGGTCGCCAAGCCAAAGGGGCTGGGAGAATCCGCGATCCACCAGACCGGCGGACGGAAGTTTCCAACGCGCTTCGCGCGCAAGCCAGCCTCGCTCAAAATCTCCGGTCAAGAGCTGCAGCGTCGCCAGATAGAACAGCGCCTGCACATCGTTAGGGGCGACCGCCAGGGATTTTTGAAGGGTGGCGACAGCTTCATCGAGCAATTGCAGATGCATCAACACCACGGCCTTGTTGTTGAGCACCGCATGAGAGTCCGGGCGAAGGGCCAGCGCCCGATCGAAACAGGCAAAGGCCTGCTCCAGCCGGCCGGATCGCCAATGCAGCAGGCCGAGATTGTTGTGCGTCTCCGGAAGGCGTGGATCCAGTGCGATGGATTTTTCGTAGTCGGCCGCGGCGTCCTCGAACCGCTTCAGCTCCGAGTGGCAAACGCCGCGCATCTGATACAGGGCTGCGGAGTTTTGACTCAGCTTCTCGGCAACGTCGAAGCATTTGACGGCGTCGGCATGCCGGCCGAGCTCGAGCAGCAGCATGCCGCAATTGTGCGCAGCCTCCCAATAGTGCGGATGCAGTTTGAGCGCCTGCTGCAGATGCTGCGCAGCCTCGTCCCTGTGCCCGAGCTGCCAGAGCAGATTGCCGAGGTGATTCCAGAGGCCGGCATCGTCAGGCTTGAGCTTCAAGGCCCGGCCGTAGTGTTGCCGCGCGTCGTCGAGCTTGCCCTGCCGCTGGAACACCGTGGCGAGGCTCAGCAGGTACTCCGCCTTCGGATCCTGCTGGATCGCGCGGGCGATCCATTCCGCGGCGGCGTCAGGCTGCTGCGCGTGAAAGCAGAGCACGCCGAGCAGATGGAGGGCATCCGGGTGCTGCTCGTCCAGCGTCAGCGCCTGCTGGCAACACAACTCGGCCTCGGCAATCCGACCCGATTGAAAATGCGCAAAGCCTGCCTGGCAGATCGCCGCCGACGTCATCTTTCCGGATTGTTTGGCCGCGACCCGGCGCTCTCTGCGATTCATGGACGGCTGGACGATGATCCGAAGCAGCCTCACGATCGAACGTAGCGAGGCTCTTCCTCCTAACCACGCCAGGATTTCGCGAGGCTGGTGGCTGCTCGTCCATGACGAAGCTCTCGTGCCCCGGATGCAGCGCAGCGTCACTTCGACGGTGCGCTGCTGAGCCGGGGCCCATGTCTCCGCAGTGCACTGTGTGGCTTTCTATGGGTCCCGGCCCGCTGGTGCTGGCCTGGTACTTCATGCTGCCGCTGTCGGAAGCCTCGACGCTGGTGTTCGGCGCGCTGATGGGGTTCCTCTGGTTCGGCGTGGGGCCGTTGGTTGAGGGCGCTGTCGCAGAGATGTTCGGCCTGCAATGGCGGGCGATGATCCAGGGGCTCGCCTTCATGAGCCACTAGGTCGTAGCTTCGTCGGCGCCTATGGCGGCGGGCTGATCTATGACGCGCTCGGCTCCTACAACATGGCCTGGCGGATCGGCGTCGCGGTGGGGCTCGCCGCCGGCATCGTTCAGATCGCGTTTGCGCTGATAAAGCCGACGGCGCCACCCGCGCTGCGAACCGCATAGGCATCGTCAGCGATTGCTTATTTGTTGGGCTATGCGCTGCTGCGTGACGCAGCGCATAGCGCGATTGCCGCAAAGCAGCAAACTGGAATCGCTGCGCATTCAGTAGCTTGAATGAATCGCATCGATGGTGCGAACCTTGCATGTCCTTTGACCAGGAATTGGAACCGTCTCTGACGCTTTCCGATCTGGCGACAAGGGAAAGGCCGATAAGCCATGAGGCTGGTCGCCGCCAGTCTCCAGTCATCGACGCTCGACGACCTCATCGCGCCGAGCCGCGATCATTATGTCCCAAAAACCCGAGCTGATCGCGCTGGCGTCGTCACGCCGGCGCGAACGATCGTTTCCGCGGTTCCACTCGAACAATGCCCAGAAGACATCTCTTGCGACTTGGGAGGACGATGATGGAGTCAAGAACATCCACGCGCCAAAGGCTCGTGACGTTGTTGGTCGCGCTGTTGGGAATTGCGCTTCTCTACCTCGCCCTCGGCGAGGTCGCGCTGGCCGAGGATGCGGCCCCGCCCGCTTGCGGCGGCAAGATCCTCGAGAAGTGCACGCCCAATCCTGGGGACACCGCCTGGATGCTCACCTCCGTTGCGCTGGTGCTGATGATGACGGTCCCGGGTCTCGGGCTGTTCTATGGCGGCATGGTGCGCAAGAAGAACGTGGGCGACACCGTGATGACGAGTTTTGCGGTGACGTGCCTCGTCACCATCCTGTTCGCGATCCTGACCTACAGCCTGGCCTTCCGCGCCGGCACGCCGTTCATCGGCGGGCTGGACCGCATGTTTCTGAAGGATATCCTCAGCGACATCGGCAAAGGCGGGATCGGTAATCCCAATCCGCTCGCAGCGACGATCCCCGAGAGCGTCTACATCTGCTTCCAGATGACCTTTGCGATCATCACGCCGGCGCTGATTGCCGGCGCGTTCGCCGAGCGGATGAAGTTCTCCGCGATGCTCTGGTTCATCGGCCTATGGGCGATCTTCGTCTATGCGCCGATCGCGCATTGGGTGTGGGGCCCTGACGGCATCTTCGCCTCCGGCAACGACGCCGCCTGGGTCAAGGTGCTCGATTTCGCCGGCGGGACCGTGGTGCATATCAATGCCGGCGTGGCCGGCCTGATGTGCGCCATCATGCTTGGCAAGCGCAAGGAGACGGGACCGGCCCATAACATGGTGCTGACCTTCATCGGCGCCTCGCTGCTCTGGGTCGGCTGGTTCGGCTTCAACGCCGGCTCGGCGGTGACGGCGGGCATGCAAGCCGGCATGGCGATGCTGGTGACGCAGATCGCAACTGCGGTCGCCGGCTTCACCTGGATGCTGGTGGAGTGGTCGCTCAAGGGCAAGCCGACGGTTGTCGGCATCTGCTCGGGCGCGGTCGCGGGCCTCGTCGCCATCACACCGGCGTCCGGTTTCGTCAGCCCGGTAGGGGCCTTCGTGATCGGGATCGCGGCCGGTGTCCTCTGCTACTGGGGATGCACCGGGCTGAAGGCCATGTTCAGCTATGACGATGCGCTCGATTGCTTCGGCGTCCACGCCGTCGGCGGGATCGTCGGCGCGCTGCTCACCGGCATCTTCGCCGTCGAGCAATATGGCGGCACTGCGGGTGCTCTGGAGGGAAACCCGATCCAGTTCGTCAACCAGTGCATCGGCGTCGCCACGGTCTTTGTCTACGATGCCGTCGTCAGCCTGATCATCCTCTACGTGGTCAAGCTGTTCGTCGGTTTGCGGGTATCGGAGGATATGGAGCGCGACGGTCTCGATCTCGCACTGCATGGCGAGGTCGTGCACTAGAGCATGATCCGGAAAAGTGTGAAGCGGTTTTCCCTCGCGACAAACGCGGAACGCGTTTGCGCGGAGATCATGCTCAAACAATAACCTTAAGCGCGATGACGATTCATCCCAATCGCATCGCGCTTTAGACCGTCGACAAGGATGTTGAACCAACCCGGGCCATCCGCGTACGCGGCGGATGTGCCGGCACGGGAGAAGGCACGATGACCGAGATCTTTGCGCAAGGTGACCTGCTGATCGAGCGGGTGTCCGATGTCGCGCCATCGGGAACGCTCACGGAGACCGCCGAAGGTGTGCCGCTGGTCCTGCTGGAGGGCGAGGCCACCGGACATTGTCATGCGATCCGCGAGCGCGTGACGGTGTTTCGCGACGACGATCTGGCGCGCGACATTCCGGCCGGGCTCTATCTCGGGCATCTCCAGATTGCCTCGGCCTATGCGCGGGTGACGCATCAGGAGCATGCGCCGCTGACGCTGCCGCGCGGGACCTATCGGGTGCGCCGCCAGCGTGAGTTGGGGCCGCGAGATGCGCGCGTCCTCGCCGACTGAGCAGACGGCGGCGTTGGGCGATTACCGTGCGCGGTGGAGAGCCGTCCGACGCTCGACCGCGCCTGCCGATCGCGACAGCGCGGAGCAGGGCGTGCGGCTTGCCTATCGTGCTGCAGGACTGGAGCCGCCGGCCCGCATCGTCTGGTGCGACGGCCCGCAGGCGTTGGCCGGGCTTGCCGTGTCGCGCGATGACGGCCGCAATCTCCGCTTTCAGCTCGTCGATCGGCTTCGCCATCAAATCATTTCGAAAATCGAGGCGCGGATTCACCGGAAGGTGCTTGCCGCGGTCGACAGCGCAGTCAATCCCGCGGACGCGCTGGTTACTGCTGCGGCCGAGGCGGTGATACGGAACTTGCCGGAGCAGAACCTCTCCGTGCTGGGCCAGCTGCGCCGAACCGGTCTGTCGCTCGCTGGCGTGCTGCAGGCGCTCACCGCCCCGCGGAGCTTTTCGAGCTGCGCGGCGGGGTCGCACGATCTGTCGTGGCTGGGTGCTTACGACTATCTCCGCGAGGTCCTCGATTTGCACGCCGAGACCGAGCCGCTGCGCGGCCTGATGCAACTCGCGACGAGCGTGGGCTGGCTGCTGCCGCACGAGCACTGCTGCTGGCTCGCAGAGCGACCGAACCTGTTATGCGCTGATGCGCGCGACCGGCTGCATCACGCCAGCGGTCCGGCGCTGCGTTATCCCGACGGCTGGTCGATCTGGGCCTGGCGCGGGGTGGAGGTGCCCCGCTGGATCATCGAGCACCAGGACCGGATCACGCTCGCTGCGATCGACGACCAGATCGACGTCCAGGTCCGCCGCTGTATGATCGAGATCATGACGCCGGAGCGTTACGTCGCGCTCGGCGGCGCCACCCGCGTGGCCGAGGACGAGACCGGAATCCTGTGGCGCCGCAACTGGCTCGCCGCCGACGCCTGGGCCGCCGTGGAGGTCGTCAACGCCACGCCCGAGCCGGACGGCGCGCGCAGGCATTTCTTCCTCCAGGTGCCGGCCAATCTGCACACGCCGCGCGAAGCGGTTGCGTGGACCTACGGCATGAGGGCAGAGGCCTATGCACACCTCGTGGTGAGGACGTGAGGCACATCTTTTTGGCGGCTAGAGCAGAATGGCCTTTGGTTGAATCGATCGAGCCGCGGGATCACTCAACCTCTCCCGCTTGCTTGCGGGAGAGGTCGGCGTGAGCGCCGGGTAAGGGCTTTCTCCTCTTGGGGGGTCTCGATTGCGGAGACACCCTCTCCCCAGCCCGAGCGGGGAGGGAGCGCATCTTCTCCATGGCAACCAGCCAAGCCCAATTTCACCCGCCTTAACTGCGGTAGTAGCGCCACATCCGCAGGAAGGTGCGATGGATCATGTCCGGCGGCTGATCGAACGGCTCGACATTGATCCGCACCATGTTGGTGTGGCTCATCCGCCAGGGTAGCCGCATCAGCCAGCGCCAGGACGGCTGCTTGCGCCAGTCGGCCACGAGCGCGCTGGTGAGCGGCGTGTTCAGCACGATCTGCAGTTCATGCACCGTCATGGCGCGCTCGGCGATCTCGACAAGGTCGATGCGCTCGATGGCGCGCCAGCGGATCAGGCCGAAGGCCTGGACGAAGATGCCGTACTGGTTCGCGCCGATCGTGGGCCGGCCGGTCTCGAGCAGTGGAATATTGTAGTAGGTAAACCCGGCCGCGAGCGCCGCGAGCGCAAGCCAGTAGAACTCGCCGGTGAGAAACGCGGCCGCGCAGAAGATCGCGGCCAGCGCCGCCGTGACGTAAACCGGGAAATAGACATCGTCGCGGCCATAAGCGACCGAGTAGCCGCCGACATGTTCCTCGTCCAGGGCTGCGCTCATGGGCGTGGAGGCTACGACCATCGACCGCAAATAAAAACGGCCGCAAATAAAAACGGGGCCGCGAAGGGCCCCGTCAAAGTCGTTCGGCGTTCCGCGATCTTACTTGATCTTGGCTTCCTTGAACTCGACGTGCTTGCGCGCGACCGGATCGTACTTCTTCTTGACCAGCTTGTCGGTCATGGTGCGCGAGTTCTTCTTGGCGACGTAGTAGAACCCGGTGTCGGCCGAGGACACGAGCTTGACCTTGATGGTGACCGCTTTGGCCATGTTCTGAACCTCAGAATATTGGGGAATCTGGAGCCGGCCAAACGGCCCGCGTTGGCCGGCAACCTAGCCAGAAACCGCCTGATGTCAAGGTTTTACACCCGGAAAACCACTCGAATCGGGCCTTTTCACCCCTCGAAGAAGCGGTTTTTCGGTCGGGGAAGGCCCAAATTCTCCCTCAGAGTGGCCCCTTCATACTCTTTCCGGAAAATCCCGCGCTTCTGCAGCTCCGGGACGACCTTGTCGACGAAGTCGTCGAGGCCGGCGGGCAGGAACGGGAACATGATGTTGAAGCCGTCGGAGCCGCGCCCGACCAGCCATTCCTCCATCTGGTCGGCGATGGTTTTGGCGGTGCCGACGAAGGACAGCCCGCCATAGCCGCCGACGCGCTGGGCGAGCTGGCGCACGGTGAGCTTGTCGCGCCTGGCGAGGTCGACCATGCGCTGCCGGCCGCTCTTGCTGGCATTGGTCTCGGGGATGTCAGGCAGCTGGCCATCCGGATCGAAGCCGGAGGCATCGGTGCCGAGAATGACGGACAACGAGGCGATGGCGCTGTCGTAGTGCACGCGGCTGTCGAGCAGCGCGCGCTTCTCCTTGGCCTCGTCGACGCTGTCGCCGACCACCACGAAAGCGCCGGGCAAAATCTTTAGGTGTTCAGGGTCGCGGCCGATCTTTTCCATGCGGCCCTTGATGTCGTCATAGAGCTTCTGCCCGTCGGCGAGGCTGCCGCCGCCGGTGAACACGGCCTCCGCCGTTTCGGCCGCAAGCTGCTTGCCGTCCTCGGAGGCGCCGGCCTGCACGATCACCGGCCAGCCCTGCACCGGGCGGGCGATGTTGAGCGGGCCGCGCACCTTCAGATATTTGCCGTTGTGGTCGAGCACATGCATCTTCGACGGCTCGAAGAACAACCCGCTCTCGACGTCGCGCACGAAGGCGTCGTCGGCGAAGGAATCCCAGAGGCCCGTGACGACGTCGTAGAACTCGCGGGCGCGCTTGTAGCGCTCGGCATGCTCCATGTGGTCGTCAAGACCGAAATTCAGCGCCGCATCCGGGTTCGAGGTGGTGACGATGTTCCAGCCCGCGCGGCCGCCGCTGAGATGGTCGAGCGAGGCGAAGCGGCGGGCGACGTGATAGGGCTCGTCGAACGTGGTCGAGCCCGTCGCGATCAGGCCGATCCGCTCGGTGACCGCGGAGAGAGCAGACAGCAGCGTGAACGGCTCGAACGAGGTCACGGTATGGCTGCGCTTGAGCGCATTGACCGGCATGTTCAGCACGGCGAGGTGATCGGCCATGAAGAAGGCGTCGAACTTGCCGGCCTCGAGCTTCTGGATCAGCGTCTTGATGTGACCGAAATTGAAATTGGCGTCGGGCCAGGCCCCGGGATAGCGCCAGGCGCCGGTGTGGATGCTGATCGGGCGCATGAACGCGCCAAGCTTGAGTTGCCGTTGTGCCATCGCGCGCCCTTGGTCCGTTCTGGGTGTGGTTCGGAAAGACATAGGGACGCGGAGGAACTCCGCCATTGGCAGGGCAGGGAAGATTCTTTTGTTTTTCGGTGCGCCCCCAGCACGTTCTCGTCATTCCGGGGCGCCGCGGAGCGGCGAGCCCGGAATCCATTGGGCCGCGGAAACTGGCGAGGGATGGATTCCGGGCTCGCGCTTCGCGCGCCCCGGAATGACGGCGGCGGGAGAGCGGGCCCATCGAACCAATCCGCCGCTCGCACCGACCCAAGCCAAGACCTTCAAGCCAAGACCTTTGCTCCCGAGGAGAGTTTTGATGGCAGGCGCAATGGCGGCGAGCGGTTATCTGCTGTGGAACGTCGCGCTCGGCCTGCGCCAGGATTTTTCCGGTTTTGGACGTCTTGCCGATGATCTCGTGCCGGTGCTGGTGTTCACGGGACTGGGACTGCTGGTCGGCATCCCCGGCGTCATCCTATTTCGTGGTGCTCAACGAGACGCTGCGCCAGATCGTGATCACCAGGCAGTTCGGACCGCTGAATATCCGCAGGCGCCGCGATCTCGCCGACTATCACTTCATCAGCATCACCGACGACTATGATGCGGACCTGACGACCTACGACGTCAATCTCTGTGGCAAGGGCACCGAGCCGATCACGCTGGTGAGCTTCACGCGGCGTGAGGAGGCGGACCAGCTCGCAAGCGAGATCGGCCGCGTCCTCAAGCTGCCGGCGCGCGACTATGTCGGCACCGAGCCTGATGCGGACGCTTGAAGGCGCCCGTAGCCCGGATGGAGCGCAGCGCAATCCGGGAAAGTCCCTGGAGTGCACCCCAAAAGTGAGACACGGGAAATTAGGGACAGTTCTCTAACGGAGAACGTATGCCCAACAAATCACCCCGTGTTTTCAGCCGAGAGTTCAAGCTCGAGGCAGTCCGTCGCATTCTGG
>NZ_JAVAYL010000041.1:0-16620 GCF_054185225.1 Bradyrhizobium sp. 18BD
CGATGGCCGACCGGAACAGGGGCGAAAAATCAACAGTGCGCATAGCCAGATCCTCCTCGGAGCAAAATGGTTACGAGCGGCACCGGACACGACCGGTGCCCGTCTCAGTGGCGGGACCCGAACGGCACCCCGATCGTCGTACGACGACGCCGAAAAAATTTGGAAGCTGGGGGAAAGTTTCAAGACCCGCGAACACATTTTTTTAGCCAGGAATTGGTTACCCGGCAGCCGACGGCCTATTCCCGGGCCCTCCTGAGGGCCGCGCGCAGGCGCTCTCTTTCCTTCTCCCACCGACCTTCCTCGGCCTGCGCTTGCTTCTCGAGCGCCTCGATCCCGGACTTGGTGGACTCGGCCCTGTCCGCGTGCTCGCGCTCGGCGGCGTCGAGGGCCGCCTGCGCTTTCGCCGTCGCTTTGTCGCGACGCTTCTGCTCCTTTTTGCGGGCCGCCTCTTCCCGCCGGCGCTGCGCCGCTTGGCGCTTCTCCTCCTTCTCGAACGCGACGGCGGCTTTTCTGGCCTCCCGCTCCCCGATCTTGGGCTTCGCCTTCTTCGCGGGCTTCGGCCGTCGCTTCTCGCGCTTGGCCCCGGTCCCTTCGGATCCGAGATCGGAGGGCAGATCGGAATGCTCCGCGAAACTCCCGCTCGACCCGGCGGGCCGCTTGAGGACCACGCCCGGCTTCGACATGGTCGCAGCAACAAGGTCGGAATCGTCGGTCTGCCTGGCGAAGCCCTGGTGAAAGAGATTGCTGCCTGCGCCCCACGCCTCGAGGGCCGCCTTCATCGAGGGTGCAGCGACCACGAGGTCATAGAAGCCAAGAGAGGTCTGGAACGTTTTGAGCTTCCGCGGCATGCCAATAAGACTCGCGGATCTAGCGCCGGCGCGCGACCCAGAGGCCGACCAGGAACGCTGCGAAAAGCGACCGCAGCGGCGCCTTCACCGTCACCTCACGCAAGCGATCGGCCCAACGAATGAGCTCGTCTTGCGAGGACATAGCAAGCGGGCGAGCACTCGGCTCGGTCCCGGCCCAACTGGGGCCGGCAGCCAGCTCTGTGCCATCGTGATCGTTCACCAGGCCAGAGGCCTCCGTCATCGCCGAGGCGTCTTTCATGTCCATGGCGCTACCTCCGCTGTCACGCAGACTTGCGTTGCGGCTTGGCTGCCGCCTTCTTCCCTGACGCTTCCTTTGGCTTCTTGCCGCTGATCGGCATCAGCATTTCCTTCTGGCCGGTGGACGCTTTTTTCGACTTTTTGGCGGGCTTCTTTTGCATCCCGGCCTCGGCCGCCGCGCCACCCACGCTCTTGCGCAGGGCTTCTATCAGGTCGACGACGTTCTCGCCCTTCGGCCGCTCCTTCGGGCGGATGACCTTGCCAGTGCGCTTCTGATTGATCAGGTCCACTAGCGCGGTTTCGTAGTGGTCCTCGAATTTGTCCGGCTCGAAATTGCCAGCCTTCTGATTTACGATGTGCTTGGCCAGGTCGAGCATGTCCTTGGTGACTTTGACGTCCTGGATCTCGTCGAAGTATTCCTTGGGCTCCCGAACTTCGTAGGGGTACCGCAGCAGCGTGCCCATCAGACCCTTGTCCAGCGGCTCCAGGGCAATAATGTGCTCGCGGTTCGTCAGCACCACTCGCCCGATCGCGACCTTATCCATCTCGCGGATGGTCTCGCGAATTACCGCGAACGCGTCGTGGCCGACCTTGCCGTCCGGACGCAGGTAGTAGGGGCGGATCAGATATCGCGGGTCTATGTCGGTCCTGTCGACGAACTCGTCGATCTCGATGGTGCGGGTGGACTCGAGCGCGATCTCCTCGAGCTCCTCTTTCGTCACCTCGATGTATTGGCCCTTATCGAATTCGTAGCCCTTGACGATGTCCTCGTTCGGTACCTCGTCCCCGGTGTCCGCGTCGACCTTCAGATATTTGATCCGGTGGCCGGTCTGTCGGTTCAACTGGTTGAACGAGATCTTCTCGGCCTCCGACGTCGCCGGGTAGAGCGCGACCGGGCAGGTGACCAAGGACAAACGCAGGAAGCCTTTCCAGTTGGCGCGGGGGGCCATGAACGCGGTACTCCGGAACGTTGTTACCCGGATTCAAGACGAAGGAGGCGGCCCGGTTCCGACATCGAGCTCAAAGCCTCGTTCGCCACACCGCTTGTTCTTGCTGCGTTCACGGCCTAGTAAACGGCGGCCACGACCACCCTCACCCGCCGGCGCGCCGACGATCCAAACCTTGAGACTTGGCACATCTACTTCGGCGATGTGCGCATCGGCACGATCGGCTTATGCGTTGGCGTGCCAACCGACGGGGATCAGTGGACCTGGAGCATCGGCTTTTATCCCGGCACCGAGCCCAGCCTGCACCGGGGCGCCTCGACGACGACGCTCGAGGATGCTCGTACGGCCTTCAACCGCGCCGGGCAGCAGTTCACCACCAAGCTCACCGAAGAGAATTGCGAGGGGTGGCGTCGCGACCGCGACTTCCATGCGTGGAAACATCGCATGTGGTAACATTGGGCGAGCAGTCCGGCGATCGGCGCTTCCGTCGACAGATGTGCCTTCGCAAAGCTCTCCCATGTGCTATTCTGAATTGTATAAGCCATAGGTATACCATGGCAGGTATCGCAGAGTGGCTAGCATCGATCGGTTTGGGCGAGTACGCCGTGCGATTCCGCGAGAACGCCATCGACCTCTCGGTCGTTCGAGATCTCACGGAGCAGGATCTAAAGGACCTGGGCGTCCTGCTTGGGCACCGACGCAAGATGCTGCGCGCGATCGTAGAACTTCAGGGAGAGGTTCCGCGAACACCTCGAACGGTCACCACGCCGTCGTCGGCGAACAACGCCGGGCGGCGTCAACTTACAGTCATGTTTTGCGATTTGGTCGGCTCGTCAGCACTTTCGGCGCGCCTTGATCTGGAGGACTTGCGGGCCGTAATGGGCGCCTATCACCGCTGCATCGCAGAGGTTGTCGCCCACAATGAGGGCGTTATCGCGCGGTACATGGGAGATGGCGTTCTCGCCTATTTCGGCTATCCCCAGGCGCACGAGGATGATGCCGAACAGGCGACACGCGCCGGGCTGGCGCTGGTCGATGCCGTGGCCAAGCTCCGGACAGAGCCCGCCACCGAGCTACAGATTCGCGTTGGCATCGCTACCGGTATGGTGGTCGTGGGCGATCTGACCGGCGAAGGCGCGGCTCAAGAGCAGGCCGTCATTGGCGAGACGCCGAACTTGGCTGCGCGCCTGCAGACGTTCGCCAATCCCGGTACCGTGCTGATCTCCGAGAGTACGCACCGGCTCACTGATGGGCACTTCGAATTCCGCAATCTCGGTCCTGTCGAGCTTAAGGGAT
The DNA here is from genome assembly GCF_054185225.1 of Bradyrhizobium sp. 18BD. Taxonomy (NCBI): domain Bacteria; kingdom Pseudomonadati; phylum Pseudomonadota; class Alphaproteobacteria; order Hyphomicrobiales; family Nitrobacteraceae; genus Bradyrhizobium; species Bradyrhizobium sp. 18BD. The sequence goes on from NZ_JAVAYL010000041.1 coordinate 3,350, forward strand.
GGACGGAGCCAGTACCAGCCTGGCAGGTCCTGGGAACGACCGAAGTGGATAGCCGTTTCGAGGCACAGCACAAAACCCGATTGGCGCCACCAATTGGGCGTGACGAGGAAATCGAGATGCTGTTGCGTCGCTGGCACCACGCCAGGCGTGGCGAAGGTTGCGCGGTGATGCTCACCGGAGAGCCCGGTATCGGCAAGTCGCATGTTGCCCTGGCGCTTGACGAGCGACTCCACGACCAACCGCACATCACGGTGCGGCAATTCTGCTCGGCGCACCACACTAACAGTGCGCTGTATCCATTCATCCGTCAGCTCGAACGCGCTGCCCGGCTCGAGCGGAGCGACCCGGCAGCAGAGAAGTTCGCCAAGCTTGAAGCTCTGCTGGTTCGGTCAGGCGCTGATGCCGACCGCGTAGTGCTACCTCTGGCCAACCTTCTATCCCTTCCACCCAGTAACCGCTACCGTATGCCAGAGCTGAGCCCGCAGAAGCGCAAGGAGCTAACGTTGGCGGCGTTTTTGTCCCAGCTGACTAGCTTGGCGGCGCGACAGCCGGTGTTCGTCATTGTTGAGGATGTCCATTGGGCGGATCCGACGTCGCTGGAGCTGCTCACAATAACCTTGGAACAGGTGCCGCAGCTTCGGGTGTTGCTGCTCATCACCGCGAGGCCAGAGTTCACCCCCCCCTGGCCAGCGCATCCGCATGTGACGACGATTTCGCTCACGCGGCTGAACAGGCGTAACGGAACGGAGTTAATCGAGCGCGTCACTGCCGGCAAGACGCTCCCGAAAGAGGTAACGGAGCAGATTCTCGCCCGCACCGATGGCGTGCCCTTGTTCGTGGAGGAACTGACCAAGACTGTGCTCGAAACCGGGCTGTTGCATGAGCAAGACGATCACTACGTCCTCAACAGTCCTCTGCCCTCAATGGCCATTCCGACCACACTTCACGCATCGCTGATGGCAAGACTCGATCGTTTGGCTCCGGTGAGGGAGGTGGCCCAGATCGGCGCTGTGGTGGGTCGCGAGTTCTCCTACGAACTGCTGAGTACCGTAGCCGGGCTGTCAAAAGAGAGACTTGAGGAGGCACTTGCTCAGTTGGTTCGGTCGGAGTTGATATTCTGCCGGGGCGAGATACCTCAGGCGGTCTATACCTTCAGGCACGCGCTTGTGCGGGACGCTGCGTACTCGGGACTCCTGAAGAGCCGACGCGCAGCGCTACATGCCGCGATCGCGGACGCCTTCGAGCAACGGTTCCCGGAAGTCGTGGAGACTCAACCCGAAACTCTCGCGCATCATCTGACGGAGGCCGGGCTGTTTCAAAAGGCGGAGACATATTGGCTGCAGGCAGGCAAGAAGGCCGCAATGCGCTCGGCCAACCTGGAGGCCATCGCACACTTGCAACGAGGTATCGAGGCCTCGGGCCATCTGCCCGACAGTGCGCGAAAGGACAGCTTGGAACTTGCCTTCCAGTTCGCTCTCGGGCCCTGCCTGATCGCTACGCAAGGGCCAGCCTCGAACAAGGCGATGGCAACCTTTGCCCGCGCGCGAGATCTGTGCGAGCGCCTGGAAGACCCTCCCGAGCAACTCCAGGTGATGTTCTGGTTGACCACCGCGAGCGTAATGCGCGGCGAGTTGCCGGTCGCCGAGGAAACGATCGCGGCCCTGCTCCAGCTCGCCGAAGCGCGCGGCGATCGGCCGGCGTTGCTCAACGCGATGCGCGGGCAGGCAATGATCCGCCTCTTCATGGGACACCTCACCGGTGCCCATGAAACAATTGGACGCGCCTTCGAAGCGTTCGAGGCGAGCAGCGAGGACGACAGGCTGGCGGCGCGTTCGGCCGGCCAGGATGCCGGCGTGGCGGACCTGGCGCTGATGTCGTGGGCGCTCTGGCTGCTCGGCCACTCCGATACGGCAATTGTGCGAATGGACGCTGCCATTCAGCGCGCCGACGCTATAAGTCATCCGCATTCGCAGGCGTATGCCTGTTACTACGCGTGCATTCTTCATGCCCTTCGCGGCGAGTTCCTTGTCGCGCAAGGTCATGCCGAACGTTGCATCGCTCTTTCCGAGGAACATGGATTCCGGCAATGGCGCCTGGCGCGCGCCCTTCGGGGCATATGCGTGGCTTCGCTCGATCCTTCACCCAGCGCACTCGGGGAGATCGGTGCCGCGTTGGACGAATATCGCAGCGCCGGTTATCAGCTGGCCATCACCGCGCTCGACGTGTTGTTGTGTCCACCATTGGTGAATAGTCACGACTTCGAAGCCGCGCTGGAATTGATCGAGCACGGCCTAGCTACGACCAACCGCAACAGCGAACGAATTCTAGAAGCCGAACTGTATCGTCTGAAGGCACGGGTGCTGGTCGCCCGCGGCAGACGGGGCGTCGAAGCCGAGGCGCAGGCGCTGCTCGACCGGGCATTGAGCACAGCAAGAAGCCAACACGCCAGGACGCTTGAGCTCCGCGCCGCAACGGACCAAGCCGCTCTTTGGATCGATCAGGGAAGACGCGATGAAGCGCTCAACTTCCTCGCGCCGATCTACGCCTCGTTCACCGAGGGCTTCGACACGCAGGATCTAAAGCAGGCAAAGGCTTTGCTCGACCGGTTGCGGTGACACGAATTACAGCTGCTCCAAACGGGAGGCTGGCGCACCAAGCCGGTCGTAGATCGCTTTCACCTGGGGGACGCGTAGAGCGAAATCGGGAAAAGGAATGGCGCCTATCGGATATTTTCCAGTCTCTGCCGACTCGACTTCTTTTCCAGACCCGGCATCAACCCACGATTCCATTCTTTCTAACCAACGCTTCTGATCGCGCGTGCCCTTCGCTTCGGCAATCGCGATTGCCAGCCGCTCCCTATCGATATGCCGCCCCTTTTTGTCGTCCTTCCTCTCGTTTATGAACCGAACTCTTTCGTTTTCGGCGAAAGGCTTTTTATCCCTCGCTTGATACGCGGCGATTGCTTCCTCCGCCGCCTTTCTTCCTAGCGTCCGTCCCTTATCCAGATTGCTATGATTCCACTTGAAATTAATGCCCGCCGGCACGTGAATCTCAACGACCGTACCTGTCCATGGCTTCTTCCCAGGTGCGGGCTTGTCATACTGGACGTGATATTTGAACAAGTTGACGTCATCCTCACCGACGGTTGCTGCAAACAGCTGGCAGAGATTTGCCAGGGCATCATGAAGGTTGTCCGGCTTGCGGACTTGCTTCGCATCGACTATCCGCATCACCCAAATCTCGTCAGGATCCTCCTCGTCTATCAAGCTTTCGAAATTGACGGTGTCGACCAGCGCTCCTTCGCAGTACGTGTCGCCATCGATCTTTACAGTTTCCTCGATGAAGGGAAGCGCCGAACATGCGCACAAAGTTGATGCATCGATGGGCCCCTGATAAAACCTATCGCGCATAGGACGATTTGAAAACAGCGCGAGTTCCTGCTTATCAAGATTCCACGCATTGTGAAAAATAAACGGCTTCTTCTCTTTCTCCTCTCCTTCCTTCCCTCCCTTCTTTTTGTCGAATAGGTTTTCGAATTTGATGCGCTTCATAAATTCGCTGTTCGGATAGTTTATCCTTGAAAGTCCGGTGACGTTGGACAAGTACATCATGGACGTTAGATAGCGAATCAAGGGATTCGGGGCCATCCCGTGATTGAGAATCCATCCATTGATATCTCCCTCGTCCAATTTGTCGTATTTCTTCTTCCCATCACTGTCCCTCATGCGATTGAGCAGGAGCGACATGGATTCCTGAAACGAATCCACCATTCTGTACGGGTCCCATACAAAATCTTTGTAATTATCGGAATCAGTTACGAACTTACTTAAAGCTTTCATGTTGGCGCGCCAATCGGGCCCGAACACCGTATTGATCGGAAAGCGCTCATAGCTTTCGTCGTCTCGAAACACGCCATTCTTGAAGAATTGATAGGTTTGTTTGGCCCTGTCTTCGTCGTCATCGAATTGATTGTAGACGATTCCAACCCACGCGCCGATGCAGGACAATGCCCATACATCAAAGGTCATACCGGCAGCGGCAAAAGCTTCCAGAGCCCCGATGTGCAGCCCTGCTGCTGGTCCACCACCGCCGAGCGTAATCGCTCTCTTCACTGGTCCACCACCGCCGAGCGTAGTCGCTCTCTTCGCCATTGGTCCCTCCATCTAATTTATCGTGTGGGTTATTCTCCGATCAGGTTTCTGAGTTGCGTGAAGAGGAGATTAATCGTTTTTGGGGTCATTGGAAAGCGCGGCGGCGTCGATGGTCGACGCTTTTCTCGGACCTGCCGATCGCACTAGCGCACATCCACTAGTAGCCGACAACGCCAGAGCCGCGGCCGCTCGTCGCCATCGAGCGGCTGTCGGGATCGTTCCGGTCTATCGGCCGAGAGTGGCTGCAAAGGTGCTCTCTCGGTGGCGAGGCAGCCCCCAGCTTCGAAGGCAGGAACATCCGCTTGTAGTAAGGTCGGCGGCAAGCCGCTCGAATTGACCACCAACTCCCATTCAATTTTAACAAGACAACAACACTGCTTGTTAGCGGAAGCCGCGCAGATCAACGTGCAGGAATTGCCGTTTTCGGGAAGCTGACTTCGTAAATTGCGATCGCGACCGCTGCGATCATTCTATTGGGAAGTTACCATTTCATTTGGAGCACCTCGCCATGATCGAACGTCGTGCAACGAAGCGGATACCGATCAACCGGGCGGCCCGGCTGTCGTTTGGTGAAATTCCTGGGACTCATACATGCCTGGTGCGCGATATCAGCGCCTTGGGTGCCTGTATCTCCACGCCCTACTACATATTTGCCAAAGAATTTTTGCTGTCGTTCGACGGCCATTCCGGAATTTTCATCTGCAGCGTCGTGTGGAGAAGGGAGACGCTATGCGGGGTTTCCTTCCTCCTGCACCGTCGCTCGCCGAAATCGGCGAACGATTCCGGCGCGCCCACAAATATGGTGCGACTTGATCGCCAGATCGTGCGCCGCGACGGGCGTCTTTAGCTTGGAGTTGTTAGCCGAACTCCTATCTGAAGCTGACGCCGCCGGGTCAGGGCCTGTTCAGCAAGTAAGGAACCGCGAAACGAAAGCCCCGCCCCCGTCGAAGCGGCGTCCTATGGCGAGCTCTGAGGTTCTCCTGCCGAGCCGGAGAGAATGCGGTATGCCCGTTCCGCCTGCTCCTTCGTCAAATTGGCCGCCACGTCGGTTCCGATGAGCGCCGGGCCCCTGCGATTGCGGTCGTAAACCATCCAACCAGTACCGCCCATTCGAACGAGAAATCTGTTCGAGGGCAGTGCGCTGTCAATCATCTCGCCTCCTGCCTAAACAAAGTTGCTCCTTCTGTAAGTAGGATATTGCCCTTGCTTGGTTCAATCATACGTTGCATGCGTGAGGAGCTTGACTCCTCACGATGGGAAAGGCCGCTAGGCCCGCGCGTGTTGATCTTCTAATTAAGTCATGAAGCGCAGCACGGAGATTCTGTCTCGGCGCAAACTAAACCATGGCGTTCTCTCGACATCTCGCGACCGCTACACGACACTTGCACTGTTCGAGTTGGTCCTTGATCGGTCGGGCAGTGCAAAACGTCTCTGAGTGGTTATCAATGATCGTCCTTACGTGGCCGCTAAAGCTTCAAGTTCAGCCCTCCAAACGAAAATTTCTTGGCGGCGTCGTCTTTAGCCGCTGGCTGACGGTAACGACGTCCCAGTTGCGAGACTTCCGCGGAGTTCATTAGCGCCCTGCACCATGACAGCTGCAGCCGCGGACGGCGGCAAACAAGAGGCCCCGCCGACTCACGCTGCCTTGCTGCTACGATTCGACTCCTAAGCGGCCGGTTGCCGCCGACTTGCAAGGTCGGCGGGTTTTTGTTGTGTCTCGACTCACTTTTTTTAAGGACAAGGCGCCATGATCGACCCTAGGGAACGACCTCGCTTTGACGGCGTTCCCGATCTGGCAAGGGTCCCATGTTCGACTTCGATCTGTTTTCCAAACGCGAATGGGCCGCAATGGTCGTGGCATTTTTAGCCGTGACCGCGCTCAGCCTATATGGGCTTTTCTCGTTTCTCGATTATCTGACGCCCCATCTGGGGGCGATGAATTATGGATAAATGCGCCCATATTTGACCCCTAAGTTGAATTGGGTGTCCTAATTTCCGCTAGAGTACAGAATGGATCGCGCCATGCTTCAAGATCACCTAGCTATTGCTGAACGCCACATTTCTGAGGGCGCGGAACATCTCGCGCGGCAGCAAGAGTTGATCGACCGGCTGGCGAACCACAATCACGACACGAGCGGCGCGCTAGCGGTCCTCCGGACAATGCGGGAGACGCAGGCTATCCACATCGCGGATAGAGACCGCATCATGCAGGAGCTGGAGCGGTAGCTTTGGAACGAAGCCCCTCCAATTACTTATGATAATTTTCGGGTCGCGAGCTTCGCAGAAATGTCCCGCTATTACTTCGACCTGCTCGACGACGACATGGTAGCTCCTGACGAAGAAGGACTAGAACTATCCGACCTTAGAAAGGTGCAAGCGGAGGCAGCGAAGTCGCTGGCCGACATGGCTCGGGACGCTGTTGAAACTTATCCCGCAGGTCGATGCCATCAAATGGCAATCGAAGTTCGCGATGAGACCGGGCCTGTGATGCGCGTCAGATTCAGCTTCGAAGTTCAACGATTGAAGCGGCAAGGCCGCCTCGCGGGCGGCCTTGTCGCGTTTGGTCTCACTTGGACCGCAGTCGCTTCTCGACCCGCTTTCGGCTGCTCCCGACTTTCTTGACCGCTTTCTTCACGGCCGGCGCCGAGCGGCCGGTCTTCTTTGCCTCGTAACGCACTTCATAGTCCTGGCCGCCCGCAACGCGAGCGCGGTTCTGTTTGCGGCCGCGGGCCGTCTGCTTCTTCGCTTTTTTCGCCATGTCCGTTGTGACCTCCATTGCAGAAAACGCGATCGGATTCACAAGGTTCCCGTCGGAATAGGCGACGCGCGCCAGGACGGAACGAATCGCCGCCGAATGATTCGAATCCGAAGTGATGTTGCGTTGGAGTTGCTCAGTGGCGTTGCGTCGCGAGAAGCGGAAGGCGATCGGGATCAAGGCCCCTTTCCCGGCTTCATCGAGCCCGTGCTGGCCGAGCAGGTCGACCGCGTCCTGCGCGGCGACCGCTGGGTTCACGAGATCAAGTTCGACGGCTACCGCGGTCAGCTCCACATTGCCAATCACGACATCAAAATCTTCACCCGACGCGGCCTCGACTGGACGAAGCGCTTCCGCAAGGTTGCGAATGATGCCGACCTGATCACCGCCAAGTCCGCCATTATTGATGGCGAGATCGTCGTGCCAGGCGAAGGCGGCAAGACCGACTTCGCCATCTTGCAAAAGGGCCTGACCGGCAAGGCCGACAATCTCAAGATGATCGCGTTCGATCTTCTGTATCTTGACGGTCGCGACCTTCGGCAACTCCGCTGGTCGAGCGCAAGGCCGCGCTCCAGGATCTGATCGCCGGAACCCCGATCGAATACAGCGATCACTTCGACATGGACGGCGCCGAACTCTTTCGCCGGGCCTGCGCCGGCGAGCTCGAGGGCGTCGTCTCCAAGATCGCCGACTCACCCTATGGCGGCGTGCGCGGAAATCACTGGGTCAAGACGACGTGCGCGCATCGGGAGACGATCGCGATCGCGGGATACAAGATCAAGGATAACCGGTTCGACGGCATCTATGTTGGCCGGCAGAACGGGGACGAGCTGGTCTATGCCGGCAAGGTCGAGCACGGGTTTGGGGATGCGGCGGTGGAGGACTTGCAGCACCGACTGAAAGCGCTAGTGCGCAAAACGCAACCCTTCACCAGACGCATCCCGAACAGCGGCATTTGGGTCGAGCCGCGCTTGGCTGCCGAAATCGAATACCGCACCAGGTCGGCCAACGGCCGTCTGCGGCATCCTTTTTTCAAAGGCGTCAGGGAGGATCTCTGAATGACCAAGGACGCATTCGATCCATGGTGGGAATGGGCGCGGAAGCGAGTCGACAGTGATCTTACGATTCCTGCGAAGATCCATGACGCGGTGATGATCCTGGCACCGGAAGAGCGGTGCGACCGTGCGATCGTCAACGAGACAGTTCGAACGGGGCAGAGCCCGCTAAGGCCGGCCGGCAGTGCAGACCGGTACGGCGTGCCGCTGGCCGAGGATGAACCGGAATGACCAGGACCCACGCACCTTCGATCGTCCCGCTCGATCGGCTCGACCGCGACATCTATCTGGTGCTCGAAGACTTCGGTGCCCGTGCCGGATGCGCCTGGCGGGAAACCGATGATGCCGACACGGACCTGGAAACCGTGATCCGAAACATCATCAGCGGCGAATACACCTACCCCGCGCGAATTGTCGCGTTCAACGCTATCGAAGGCTGGAGCCGCGACGCGACGTCAGAGGTTGCAGATGCCGTGGCGCAGTGTGTGATCGACACAGATGCCGAATTCTCGCCCGCGTTAAAGGCGTTCATCGCTGCCAACAGCTCGCGGCCCTTCAACGTGCAGCTGTCTCTTCCCCTGCCCGGCAGGGCAATCGCATATGGAAGAAAATTCGGAGAACCCGACGGAAAACGAGGCAGATGTTCGCGATCCGATTCCGCTTCGTTCGCGATTCCGTCGCGAGCGGTTCTCCAAGGTCATATGCGATTGCCCTGCCCTGCCCGGGGAGGCCCGATCGCCAACCAATTCTTAGAAACAGTTATGGAATTTTTCTGCCGCACGCCTATCCCGCGTTCCGCGCGCGACTAGGACTCAACCATGCCCGCAATCGAACTTCTGCGGGGCATGCGCTAACGGCATCGCCTCGGCCAGCGGCTTGAAAGCGGCGCGGCCAAGTTCGGACTATTCCCTCGCGGCCACAGGCGCGCGAGCGCTTGGCCGAAAGTCGCATCCCCACCAGAAATAGCGGTAGACGATACCACAACTTATGCGGTAGCGTTCCTGCTTTATGCTGGGGAAAGCGTTTGCAGAAGCTATTTGAGATTACGGCCGACCGTTCGCCGATCGAGCGGATCGCATCCCGATATGAAGATGCCCGCTTTCTGATGCGCTCACTGCGCTACCGCTTCAGAACGGAACGTCTTCAACTCAAAACGCTTGCCAGGCTTCGTCTGACGGGAGCGACAGTGCTCGATATCGGCGCAAACAAGGGCATTTATGCCTTTTGGTTGGCGCGTGCCGTGGGACCGGCGGGAAAGGTTCTTGCCTTCGATCCGCAGCCGGAGATGATCGACTATATCGCCGTTCGGCGGGCGCAATTCGGGTGGCAAAATATCCTGCCCGTCAACGTCGCACTTTCGAACGATGAGGGCGTTGCCAAGCTATCGCGTAAGAGAGCTGGCGATGGAAGCGCATCATTGTCGCGAACCATTGGGACCACTCTGTCTGTACCGACCAAAAGGCTCGACAGTTTCAACGACCTTTCAAACCTCAAGTACATCAAGTGCGATGTCGAGGGCCACGAGCTCAACGTCTCCCGCGGAGCAGAGCTGACAATACGGCGGTTTCGGCCGGTCATTCAATTCGAGTCCACCCCTCCGGAGGACGTCGAGTTGTTTCGATTCTTCGAGGGACTAGGATATTCGGGGATCATGTTCCTCGGCGACCGCTATCTGCCCTGTTCGAACCCAGAGCAAGTGCCGCACTACAAGTTCGGTCTCGGCGGCCATCGCGATTTCCTTTTCTTTCGGCCCGAGGCCCTTGGAAGCATCATTCCCGAGAATATCTTCAGCCGATTCCCTAAAGCATCCTTCGCCAGCGGATAGGTTTCGGCATAGGGCTGGTCGGGCCGACCGAGCCTGATGGTGATGGGCGGCTGTCGATCGCATAGCATAGCTGCAGGAAGTCGTATTCCGCGTCGACGCTGTTGATCTTGAGGTTACCGGTGCCGGTGGTGAAGCGGCCAATATCGCCCTGCATGATCGAGCGCGTGAATTGGAAGCTCTGCAGCACGCCGCGAAACGACTGGTTCGGCGGGGTATCGGTGGCATAGCCAGCCGCGGTCGTAACGTAGATCTTCAGCGTGATCTCCGCCGACAGATCCATTACCATTTCGAAATAAGCGCGATTTCAGCGAGCAACCCAGCGCCCCGCTTTTTCACCAGCCCTCTCGGGTCGAAAGCCGCCGCGTCTCGTCGAGCGACTTCAGGAATTCCGGTGGGTCACGCATGTCGCTGAAATACCTAGGCCGCTCGGCTACCACGACAATCTGACCGCAGCAAAGTCGGACTACCGCGTCGCACTTGTTTTTGAGCAGCCGACTCATATCTGTCGGGCATCATGAAACTCACCACCATTCAGGATCAGGCCATCCAGGCACGTATGGCTGGCCTCGTCGGCGCGGACGTATTTGATCGTCTATTCGTCGGCATCCACTTCGACGAAATGTACGACACTATGCTTTACGCATTCGTCGAGGACGAAGCGAAGGCAGCAGAGATCGAGGACGAATTCTCTCTACACATCGCCGCTATTGCATCAACCTTCTTGGAAAGCTGCCGGCTGAAGTCAGCGGCATTGAACCGCTTATTGTTCTTGAGCATGAACGAAGCGAGGCTGCCATCGTTTTCGAATTCATCGGCACAGTAATGCCGGCCCGCTGGCACATGAACTCGTAATAGGCACTTTCGTCGAGATTCTGAAAACGGCCCCAGCGCGTAACGTCGTAGACGAGCACGCAGTCAAACTCCGCGTGCCCCGACTCAACATCGGCAATCAGGGCCTTGAGGCCATCGCGCCAGTGAATGGCAAGGCCACTGAGACCTTCGTCGGCATAGGTGCGGACGATGGTAATATTGCGATCTCTGGCGTAGGCCGCGATCACCTCAGCCTGGTTCGCCGTCGAGTAACGCTGACTGTCTCGGGACATGCGGACATACTGTGCCGCCCGGGTGGGTAGCACGGAACGACCGGACGCAATCGGTATCTCGTAGGACACGACCGCACCTCGCCACGGGTCGAGCACCGCCGATCCGGGCCTGAGGATAAGCGGCAATACCGATCAAGCCGTTTACGGGACCGCGGCGAGTTGAAGCTTAGATGACTCAAAATGCGACGGCCCTGACCACACGCGGGTTGTGCGCAAGTGGTCAACTCACATTTCGACCCCTGCAATCTGTGGTACAGATTGGCCTTTGGCGCACTTGGGGGATGGTGTGCAATGCCGAAGAATATCGTGATCTTTTCCGACGGCACAGGCCAGGCTGGCGTCATCAATTTCGACGAAGCCCGGACGAATGTTTACAAGCTCTATCGCGCCTGCCGGGTCGGCCCAGACACGAAGGTCGAACCATCCAAACAGGTGGCCTTCTACGACGCCGGTCTTGGTTCGGCGTCCGACGGCGGCCACTTCAAGATCGGTTGGATGCGGTGGCTCTAAAACCTCGCCAGTATGGCGACGGGCCTTGGGATCACCCGGAACATTGTCGACTGCTATGCCGCGATCATCGCCCTGTATGAGGAAGGCGATTGGATATTTCTGATCGGCTTCAGCCGCGGCGCCTACACGGTCCGATCGGTTGCCGGCGTCATGAGCTATTGCGGCGTCCCGCGCCACATGCCGGACGGCTCGCCCCTGCGCCGCGACCCAAAGAGCATCCACAAGCTGGCCGAGCACGCCGTCAAGGATGTCTATCAATTTTGCCCATCGTACTCGCGCAAGATTGTGGGGTACCGCCAATTCCTGCTGGAGACGCGCGACGCCATCGCCGCCCAATTCAGACAGCAGCGGCAGCACAATCACCGTCAACGGCGCCGAGCACGCGAACGTCTTTCCCTACTTCATCGGGGTGTTCGATACCGTCACCGCCCTCGGCCACAAATATTTGGGCGCGGCGCTCGTGACCTCCGGCATTGCGTTACTACTCGGGCTTCATTGGCTCGGTGGCGTCCTTCATCCGATCTTTCCATGGGCTGGATGGGGGCCCGGCTTCTGAGTTACCTCGGCGTCGCCACAGCGCTGATCGTCTTTCTCATGAACTATCTTAAGATCGCTCCGGATCTGCCCGGCTATGGGTTCATGAAGCGCCTCCGGACGGTGCATTTCGCCCCGCCGAAGCACAAATTCTACGACACAACCCTCAATCCCAATGTCGGCTACGCCAAGCATGCGATCTCCATTGACGAGAACCGCGCCGACTTCAAGCGCGTCGGCTGGTCCCCGACAGCCGAGAAGCAGGACCAACGCGACGCGCACGGCAATCTTTACTTCGAACAGGTCTGGTTTCCGGGGGTGCACGCCGACGTCGGCGGCGGCTATATCGAAAATGATGCTCGGCTCTCGGACGTCGCGCTGAACTGGTTGCTTGCCGGAGCTTCGCTCATTCCGGACGGGCTGAAACACGACGGCAGTGTGCTACGGCTGTCGCCCGATCCCGCGGGCCCCCAACACAATGAGCAGGCGGGCGGCTTCCTCAAGGCCGGAGTTCGTGACCTGCCGATCGATCCCGAGACGGAAGAATCGAGATCACCGATGCACAAGTCGGTCTATCGGCGTTTCGAGGCCGCGTCCGTTCTTCTTTACGATCGCATGGCGGCCTACCGCCCGGACAACATGAGGGTCCACGTCGACTTCAAGCGCTATTTCGACGGAAGCACCTCGCAACCGAACCAATGCGTCGCCGATGACATTGAACAGAAGTGGGAGAATGCAGGCTATGTGGGGCGGCTTTAAGCGAGTAGCCCGAGTCTCCGCCGCGTTGACGCAGATCACAATGCCGAGATTGGACTGGCCGAACGGCCGCTAAAAACACCGTTTGAAAAACCGTTTTAGTTCGGCTCTCTCAAACGGTTTCTCTCGCTAAGGTCTTGATTTGTATGGTGGGCGCACCAGGGCTCGAACCTGGGGCCCGCTGATTAAGAGTCAGCTGGTCTTGTCCGCATCAGATCGAACTCGGCGTGGCAGCAAATCGCGAGTTGGCCGATACGGCGAATCCTTGAAAGAGAAGGGATTAAGTGAAGAAACCGATCTTCACTTGGTCGCGCGCTTCCCTTCAGAAGATTGCTTCTCAGCAAGGATTCGTTTTCCGGTGGAAACAAGAGCTACGTTGCTACCGTTTTGCTACGGGAACGCTTCGCACATTGGGGCTGCGGCCTTCAACCCAGCTAACCTGCTGATAAGACGGGTTGAGCGGCCCGAGACATAGGTGACAGAACGTACCGGACACATGGGTTACACTTTCCGCTTTTGTTCTGCGGGAGGTGTGGATGCCGTGGAGAGCGAGTTCGGTCATGGAAGAACGCCTTCGCTTTG
>NZ_JAVAYL010000042.1:0-15510 GCF_054185225.1 Bradyrhizobium sp. 18BD
CGTGCGGATAGCGGCCGGTCCGTCGGAAAGATGATCGAACAACATCGTTGTCTCCAGGTTGAGTGCTTCAGCAACCTCAGTCTGGCCTCAGACCCGGTCGCTATCCACTCCCCATGGAATCTTCGCTACGCTCGCAATGACGGCGCAAGTTGAAGCAGCCTGCCTAATTCGCCAGATACCGCTCGTAGCTCCCGGTCACCGGCTCGCTCGCATCGACGTCGGGATCGAGCGTATAGAGATCCTGCGCATGGCCGATGCCGCGCAGCGCGTAGCGGCCGGTGGAGACGAGGTAGCGGCGGCCGGCGGCGTCCAGGCCCTTGTAGAACTCCGCCGATGCCAGCAGCTCGCGGTCGACCGAGCGGCTCATCGAGGCGATGCGGCTGACCTCGTTGACGGTCGGTCCCACCACTGTGAAATCGAGCCGGTCCTCGCTGCCGATATTGCCGTAAAAGACCTCGCCGACATGCAGGCCGATATACGCCGACGTGGTGGGACGGCCGTCGGCCGCCCGGCGCCCGTTCAGCGCCCCAACGTTCTGGCGGAACAGGTGCTCGGCGCGCAGCGCGGCGCGGCGGGCATGCGCCATGTCCTCGCCGGTGAACATCGCCAGCACGCCATCGCCGATCAGCTTCAGCACGTCGCCGCCGGCATCGTGGATCGCGTCGATCACGGCCTGGGCATAGTCGTTGAGGAACGGGATGATCTCGTCCGGGCCGATGCTCTCGCTGATCCCGGTCGAGCCGCGCAAATCCGAGTACCAGAGCACGGCCTTGATGCGCTCGGTGACGCCGCGCGAGATGCGGCCGCCAAGCACCTGCTCGGAGGCGCCGCGGCCGAGATAGACCCGCCCCAGCGTGCGCGCGATGTCCACCTGCTGCGCCGACTTGATCGCAAGCCCCAGCACCGGCACGAGATCGCGCATGGCCTCGAGCTGGGCTTCATCGAACCCTTCATCGCGCCGCGTGGTCCAGCACGAATAGAGGCAGTCCATCAGCCCGAGCGCGCCGTTCTCGCCGAAGCGATGCACGAAGGCCAGATAGTGCTTGTGGCCCTTCTCGGCGAGTTCGCCGATCTGCGAGAAGTCCATCGACGGCGCGTCGGCGAGATCAATCACCATCTCGTCGTGGCCGTGCTCGAGCATGTGGAAGAACACCGAGCGGCGCCAGCTCTTGGCGGCGTCGCCTTCGGCAGTCGAGCCGTATTCGAACATTTCGCTCTCGTTGCTGGCGCGGTCGCTCCAGCGGAAGCCGCGTCCCTCATAGATCGGATGCAGCGTGTCGATGACGACCAGCGCGCGCGAGAGTTCCAGGCCCTCAGCGCGGCAGCGCTCGCAGAAGCCGCGAAGCAGCTCGTTTTCGGGCAGGCCCGTGAGCCCCTGGCCGGTCAGCCAGTTCATCAACGCAAGGCGGGAGGTCAATTGCATACGCCATTATGGCGTGCATTCGTGACGAGCGAAAGGCCGCGTGGAACGCTGCATATCCAAGGCCCCCGTCCGCGACAGGTCGAATATGCCGCAGGCGCGGTTGACGCACTCGCGTCGCAGGCTGCAAATGGAACAGATGACACCGCCGACCCGAAACCCGCGCATATGAGCCAGCGCCAGCTTCCGATCATCCTGGCGCTCGGCACCACGCAGACCCTGGCCTGGGCGTCCAGCTACTATCTGCCGGCGCTGCTCGCCGATCCCATGGCGCACGACCTCGGCATCTCCACCAACTGGATCTTTGGCGCGTTCTCGGCCTCGCTGGTGATCTCGGCGATGCTGGGCCCGCGGATCGGGCGGCAGATCGATCTCGTCGGCGGACGGCAGGTGCTATCGGCCTCCAACCTGATCATTGCCGCCGGCCTAGTGCTGCTCGGTCTCTCGCAGTCTCTCGCGGTGATGGCCTTCGCCTGGCTCGTGCTCGGCCTCGGCATGGCGATGGGACTCTATGACGCCGCCTTCGCCGCGCTCGGCCGCATCTACGGCACCGAGGCGCGCGGCTCGATCACCGGCATCACGCTGATGGCGGGCTTTGCCTCCACCGTCGGCTGGCCGCTCACCGCCTGGGGGCTCGCCCATATCGGCTGGCGCGAGACCTGTTTTGCCTGGGCCGCCGCCAATATCCTGATCGGCCTGCCCCTCAACTTCTTCATGCTGCCGGCGATCAAGGGCGCCAAGCAGGCGGCGGCAACGGCGGAGAAACCGCATGTGCCGCTCGATCGCACCATGGTGCTGCTCGCCTTCGTGTTTGCCGCGGTCTGGACCGTCACCGGCGCGATGGCCGTGCATTTCCCGCGCATCCTGGAAGCAACGGGCGCGACGCATGTCGAGGCGATCGCCGCCGGCGCGCTGATCGGCCCGGCGCAGGTGGTGGCGCGCATCTTGGAGGCGAGCGTTCTCAGCCGCTTTCATCCGCTGTGGTCGACGCGGCTTGCCTGCCTCACCCACCCGATCGGAGCTGCCGTCGTCGCCATCTTCGGCGGCGCCGCCGCGAGCGCCTTTGCACTGCTCCACGGCTCCGGCAACGGCATTTTGACGATCGCCCGCGGGACGCTGCCGCTGGCGATCTTCGGCCCGAAGGATTTCGGCTACCGCCTCGGCATCATCGGCGCGCCGGCGCGGATGGCGCAGGCGGTGGCGCCGCTCGCCTTCGGCCTGCTCATCGACGTCATGGGCGCCAGGGTGCTGATGGTCTCCTCCGCCCTCAGCCTGTCGGCGCTGGCGGCGCTGTTCCTGATCCGCGCCGGCAAGCGGCCGGATTGACCGCACGCCCGCTTTCGCGCACAAGCGGACCATGAGCGACAATGACAGCCCGCCGCCCCGCAGCTTCAAAGGCCTTTTGCGCTGGGCAACCACGCCGCCGCAGGCCTGGGGCGTCTATCTCCTCGCCGTCCTGCTGGTGTGGCTGGTCTCGTTCTACGCCGGCTCGCTGAAGCCGAAGAAGACGCCGGAGGGCGGACCGCCGCGAGTGACGGCGGCGCCGCGCTGAAGCCTATCGCGAGGTTGTTGTTTGAGCATGATCTTTTCGGAAAACCGCTGCGCACTTTTCCGGATTATGCATTAGGCCGCCCGGACCTCCTCGACGAAGCTGCCCACCTCGCTCGTCAACTGCTCGGCCTGTCGCGACAGACCGTCGGCCGCGCTCAGCACCTCGGTCGCCGCGACGCCCGTTTCGGTGGCCGCCTTGCTCACACCGCTGATATTCGCCGTCACGTCCTTCACGGATTGCGAGGTCTGCTGAACATTGCGGGCGATTTCCGCCGTTGCCACGCCCTGCGCCTGGACTGCCGTTGCGATGACGTTCGAGATCGAGCTGACCTCCTCGATCGTCCCGCTGATGCCGCGGATCGCGTTGACGGCCTCCTTGGTGGCGTTCTGAATCTGCGTGATCTGGGCCCCGATCTCCGCTGTTGCCGACGCCGTCTGGTTCGCCAGCATCTTCACCTCGGAGGCGACCACGGCAAAGCCGCGCCCGGCCTCCCCGGCCCGCGCCGCCTCGATCGTCGCGTTCAGGGCCAGAAGGTTGGTTTGAGCGGCGATGGCCTGGATCAGGGTCACCACCTCGCCGATCTTCTCGGCGCCTTCGGCCAGGGTCTGCACGATCTTGTCGGTGCGCTGCGCGTCGGCCACCGCGCGCCCGGTGATGGTCGACGATTGCGCGACCTGACGGCTGATCTCGCTGATCGACGCCGTCAGCTCCTCGGCCGCAGAGGCAACCGTGCTCGCACCGACGCTCGCTTCCTCGGCAGCGGCCGCGACTGTCGTCGCCTGCCCCTTGGTCTGCGTCGCGGTCGAGGACATCGATCGCGCTGTGGTCTCGAGCTCGGTCGCTCCCGACGCCAGCAGCGCTACCATGGCGCCCGCCTTGGTCTCGAAATCGCTGACCAGTCCTTCCAGACGCGCCGTGCGCTTCTCCTTGACGATCCGCTCGGCGGCCTGTTCACCGGCGAGCCTGTTGGTGGTGGCCATGGCCTCCTTGAACACCTGCACCGCAAGCGCCATGCCGCCGATTTCGTCCTTACGGGCGGCGAACGGCACCTCGGCTTCCTCGTTGCGGGCAAGCCGGGTCATTACATCCGAAAGCTTCGAGATCGGCGTGAGCAAATGACGCACGAGCAGTAACGACGAAGCTGCCGACAATCCCAGCACGACCAGGATGGCCGCACCGGCGAACAGGATGCCGCCGAGCCCATCAGCTTCGTCGCGTTCGGCCACGGCCTGCGCGTCGCGCAGCGCGGCGTCGCGGATCCCCAGCAGCGAGGCGTTCGCGGCGGTCGCGGATTTGCGCCAGTCGTCCACCGACACCTCGTAAGGCGTGCCGTTGAAGGCAGCCTTGGTCAGCCCGTCGCGCAGCGGCTTGTCCGAGCCGAAATAGCGATCCCGGGCCGTACCGACGCTGGCCCGCGTGTTCCTGGGCGCGAGAGCATCGTCGCCGCGGTCGAGAATTTCAGCCCAGAGCCGCGTCATCTGGCCGTTGGCAGCGTTCAATTCGTCCCGCTCCGCCAAGGTGGCCGGGCGATTGGACGCCACAAGCCCCGAGATCAGCAGCGAGACCTGGCCGGCGGTCTGCCGGATCACCCAGCCCTTCTGTGCGACGTCGAGCAGATTGCCCGCCGTGGTGCTCAGCCGCATCGTCGCCTTGATGCCGGACTCCAGCAGTTCGTTCAGGCTCGCCATGGCCTCGCCGTAGTCGCGCATGGCCTTGGCGGCGACACCGCTGGGACGCTCCGTCAGCGGCTTTTTCCATTGCGAAGCGGCCTCCTCGCGCGCGGCGGCGATCTTCGCCGTGGCGGCCTTGACCCGCTGCGTCAGGTCGGCATCGCCGCTGCCGAGCGCCTCCAGCTTCGCCAGGGCGTCGTCGGTGGTCCGGCGATTGTCGGCGAACTCCTTGAGCACCGCATCATCGGCCGCGGACTTCCCGAGCAGCGCGCGATTGACCGGACCGCGCTCGATGGTCAGGCTGCCGACGGCGTCGAAGCCGGCGGCGAGACGAGTCTCCAGGGCATGCGCCGCGATGGCGTTCTGGTAAGCGCTCCAGCGCTCGCGCAGTTGCAGGCCCGAGGTCAGGACCACGACGCCTGACATCAGCGCTGCAATCGCAATACCCGACCGCTTGATAGACATGCCCCGCTCCTCATTCGCATCAAAACCCGCGACGTGAGGACCGGCCCGCGCCAGCCCTCGCGCCCCGCACGTGTCGTTATTTCAGTTCGAACTCGACGAGCTCGACGGTCGATGTCCCCGCGTTTCGCATCGTCCGCACCGGACCCGCATTCTGCCAGGCGAAGTCGCCGTATTTCAGATTGAGCTTGTGGTCCGGCTTGCCCTGCACGCCCTCGACCAGCACGCCGCCCTGCACCACGATCCGCACGCCGGGCGCGGCCTGCGTCATCGCCGGCGCAACCTCGCCCGGCTTCAGGATCAGCCGCCACGCCTGGACGCGGTGGTTGTCCATGACCGAGACATAGGGCTCGGGGCGAGCCACCGGCGAGAAGCGGCCGGGCTCCGAATCGAACAGTTCAAATCCCATGATCCGGAAGTCGCTGGAGCCGACATTGGCGACCTGGTGCACGCCCGGCTTCTTCGTGTAGTTCGTGAACAACACTTCGCCGACCTTGCGCGGCGTGATGACAGGCTTGCCTCCGAGCGGCGTACCCTCCGCATCCGAGACGGCCATGTAGACCTGAGCAAAGTCCCTTGTGTGACTGTGATAGGCCGCGATCTGTCCGGGCGGGATCGTCACATTCATGAACTGCAGATATTCGTTCTTGAACGTCTGATCGTGAAAGCTCGCGAACTCGATCGGCACGATCTCGGGATCGCCGGCAGCGCTCACGCGCCGCGGCAGTACGGTCGCTCCAAGCACCGCGCAACAACCGCACAAGAACTGACGCCGTCCCATCGAATTACGCATATGCTTGCCGCTCTGTTGAATGACGCAAGTCAGCATG
This sequence comes from Bradyrhizobium sp. 18BD, assembly GCF_054185225.1. NCBI lineage: Bacteria > Pseudomonadati > Pseudomonadota > Alphaproteobacteria > Hyphomicrobiales > Nitrobacteraceae > Bradyrhizobium > Bradyrhizobium sp. 18BD. Next base: position 5,935 of record NZ_JAVAYL010000042.1, read on the forward strand.
CATATCGGCCGACTCTTTAAAGCCCGCTTAAATGAAGGCCTGATCGAACTACAGAGAACGCATGCCCGTCTCTTTCGAACAGCATGCCTGTTGAACTCACGATGAGCAGCATGCCGAAATGATGAGCAGTACGGTGACGACGCTTCGCCTCCACCTGCATCGGTCTGCACGGCGTCCTGCGATTGTGCGGCAGACTTATTCGTAAAATTGCGACGACATTTTTGTATCGATCGCAATGCACGCAGCAGATCAATTCGTCTTCGCCTCGCCGGTCGCGATCCAGATTCCGGCAAACACCGCGACGAGCCCGATCAGGAGATTGGCCGTGATCGGCTCGCCGATCAGCAGCGCGGCGAGCAATGTCGCGGCGATCGGATTGACCGTCATCGTGTTGGCAACGCGGGTCGGCGTCGCCCGCGCCAGCGCCATGACCCAGAGGATGAAGGCGAGCGCGCCGCCGCCGGCGCCGAGATAGATGCCCGCGATCCACTGCGCTCCGGTGAAATGATCGAGCGCCGCAAAGCTGCCCTTCACCAGCCCCGCCACCACCAGCACGGCGGCGCCCGCGCCCATGCCGACGGTGAGAAAGCCGAGCGCGCTCGAGCGCTGCATCAGCGGCCGCGACAGCACGTTGTAGAACGCCATGCAGAACACGGCGCCGGTCATGATCAGCTCGCCGCGCCAGGCGCCGGGCGGACTTTGCGCGAGGCCCGCGGCCAGCGCCGCCGCGACGCCGAGCACGGCGATGCCGACACCAATGATCTTGCGCCCAGTGAGCCGCTCCACGCCGAGGATCGCGCCGACCACCATGGTGTGAAGCGGCAGCGTCGCGAGCGCCAGGCTCGCGCGCGCCGCGGTCGTGTAGGACACCGCGATATTGTAGAGGATGAAGAACAGGCCGAAGAATCAGATGCCGAGCAGCGCCACGGCCGGCCAGTCGGGGCGCCGCGGAAAGCGCACACGGAGCAGCAGCACGCAAGGCAACAGGCAGAGAAAGCCGATCCCCCAGCGCAGGATCACCAGCAGCACCGGATCGGCGCCGACGACGAGATAGCGGGTGATCGCCGCGGCGGTGCCGCCGATGCTGCTCGAGACCAGCGCGATCGCAACGCCGAGCCACTCCCCCACGCCTCGCCTCCTGTCCCGGAGCTTTTGGGAGCGGCTAGCACGGCCCTGCTGCCACCACTGTGGCAACAGGGCATGCGACGGAGAACTAGTCGTAGAACTCCGGCGCCATCTTCTGGCTGTCGCGCTGCGCCTTGTCGTGGTTGATCCAGAGCTGCGCCTTCTCCTTGGCGAGCGTGTCGGAGATCTTCTGCATCGAGGACGCGCTCAGCTCCTTGTTGACGTTCATGCTGGGCACGCGGCGGTTATCCCAATTGTCTTTGAAATGCACGGCATCGCCCGAGAGCACCACCGCGCCGGTCTTCGGCAGCTTCACCAGCAGCGACTGGTGTCCCGGCGTATGGCCCGGTGTCGACAGGATGGTCACGCTGCCGTCGCCGAACACGTCCTTGTCGCCCGACAACAGCTCTACCGGATGCGAGGGCTTGAAGCGCGGCTCGTTGTTGGCGCCGGGCCAGTCATATTCGGCCTTCTGCACATAGAGCGTGGCCTGCGGGAACAGCTCGACATTGCCGGAGTGGTCCGGGTGCGTGTGCGAGACCGCCATCGCCTTGACGTCGTCAGGCTTGACGCCGAGCTGCTCGAGCTGGCCGGCAAGCGTCTTCGGCCGGCGCCAGGTGACGGCCTTGGGATCGGCCGGCGCAAGACCGTTGGGCATGGCGGCAACGGAATCCGCGATGCCGGTGTCCCACAGGAACCAGCCCTTGGCGTGCTTGATGAGATAGCAGCTGTCGACGAAGTCCATCGTCTTGCCCTCGTTCAGGCCGGGCGTCCAGCGCGAGATGTCGCCGGCGGTGCCCTCGCCGCAATTGAGGACGTAGAGCCTTTCGACGCCGGTCTTTTCCGATTGCGCCATCGCCGCAGGGGCGGACAAGGCCAGCACGGTAGCGGCGAGAACGAGTTTGATCCTGGGCGTCATTCCTGGTCCCTCCCTGGCAAGCCTTGGGGTGCGGCTGCGACCGAGGATCAACCCCGGCCGCGCCGCAGAATTCCACGCCCGCAGATCACGTCAATGCGGGCAGGTCTCGACCTCGACCGTGACGTGGCTGAGCCGCTTCAGTCCGGCGAGCCGCTTCTTGTAGACGGCCGGCTGCTTCGGCTGATCCGACACCACCGACAGCAGCACGGCACAATGGCCGGGGCCGACCTGCCAGAGATGCAGATCGGTGACGCGATCCTCGCCGACCTCCATCCGCGCCCGGATCACCCGCTCCAGCTTCTCGTCGGCGCGCACGTCGAGCAGCACTGCACCCGAAGTCTTGATCAGGCCGAACGCCCAGCTCGCGATCACGACGCTGCCGATCAGCCCGACGGCAGGGTCAGCCCACGCCCAGCCCGAATACTTGGCGACGACCAGCGCGCCGATCGCCAGCACCGAGGTCGCGGCGTCCGCCATGACGTGGACATAGGCAGCGCGGAGATTGTTGTCGTGATGATGGTGGTGGCGATCATGGTCGTGGTCATGATCGTCGTGATCGTGATGCGCATGGCTGTGGCCATGATCGTGGCCGTGATGGTGATGATCATGGCTGTCGCGCAGCAGCCACGCGCTGAGGAGATTCACGCACAGCCCCAGCACGGCCACCGCGATGGCCTCGCCATAGACGATCGGCACCGGATTGATCAGCCGCAGCACGCTCTCATAGGCGATCTCGACCGCGATCAGTCCGAGGATGATCGCGCTGGAGAACGCGGCGAGATCGCCGAACTTGCCGGTGCCGAAGGTGAAGTGTGCATTGCCGAGATGCCGGCGCGCGAAGCGGTAGGCAAACGCCGCAATCCCCAGCGCCGCCGCATGCGTGCCCATGTGCCAGCCGTCGGCGAGCAGCGCCATCGAGCCGAACAGCGAGCCGGCGACGATCTCGCCGACCATCATGACCAGCGTCAGCACGACCACGAGCCAGGTGCGCCGCTCGTTCTCGTCGTGCTTCTCGCCCAGGAAGGCGTGGTCATGGGTCCACTGTTCAATGGAGTGGGAATGCATCGAATTCTCCAGAAGATTCAAGGTCTGTTGGTCCGCATTATAGACCGGGCAAGGCCGATTTTCTAAGGCTCAATCGCCGTGCCGATTGACAGCCCGGCTTAGTTTCGCTGTAATCTGCGCCATGGGGATTTGAGCGATCTCCCCACGAGGCGACATGCCCAAGTATCGCGTCCCGTTCGGTTCCTACGAGGACGCACAATATGTCTACTTTCACGGCTATTTCATCCGATAAACTGGCGCGCCTGATCGGCACGGCCAATGCTCCTGTCCTGATCGACGTCCGCACCGAGGAGGATTTTGCCGCCGACCGGCAGCTGATTCCCGGCTCGATCAGGCTCAGCCACGAGACCGTTGCGGAATGGGGCGGCGAATTTGCCGGCCGCTCCGTCATCGTCTCCTGTCTGCGCGGCGGCAAGCTCGCGCAGGGCACGGCCGCCTGGCTGAGGCAGCTCGGCGCTGACGCGGAAACCCTGGAGGACGGTTTTGAGGGCTGGAAGGCGGCCAAGCTGCCGCTGGTCGATGCCCGCAAGCTGCCATCACGGGACGCCAAGGGGCGCACCGTCTGGGTGACGCGGGCGCGGCCCAAGGTCGACCGCATCGCCTGCCCCTGGCTGATCCGCCGCTTCGTCGATCCCAACGCGGTGTTCCTCTTTGTGGCGCCGTCCGAGGTGGTCGCCGTCGGCGAGCGCTTCAATGCCGCCCCGTTCGACATCGAGAACGTGTTCTGGAGTCACCGCGGCGAGCTCTGCACCTTCGACGTCATGATCGAGGAGTTCGGGATCGCGACCCCGCCCCTGCTCCGGCTCGCAACGCTGGTGCGCGGCGCCGACACCGCGCGGCCTGACCTGGCGCCGGAAGCGCCCGGCCTGCTCGCGGCCTCGCTCGGACTGTCGCGGATGTATGATGACGACCTCGAGCAGCTCGAAGCCGGCATGACGCTCTACGACGCCTTCTACCGCTGGTGCCGCGACGCCACGACCGAGACCCACAACTGGCCGACCAACAAGGTGAAGGCGTAATGGACACCCGCGCCAATCCAACGGGAGCTGATGCCGGTCACGGCATCAGCTTCGGCGAAGCCTTCCGTGTCTGGCTCCGCGTCGCCTGCCTGAGCTTTGGCGGGCCCGCGGGCCAGATCGCGGTGATGCACCGCATCCTGGTCGAGGAGAAGAACTGGATCTCCGAAGGCCGATTCCTGCATGCGCTGAACTATTGCATGCTGCTGCCGGGCCCGGAGGCGCAGCAGCTCGCCACCTATGTCGGCTGGCTGATGCATCGCACCGCCGGTGGGCTGATGGCGGGCGGGCTGTTCGTCCTGCCCGGCATCATCGCCATCATGGGCCTCAGCTACATCTACGCCGCCTACGGCAATGTCAGCTTCGTCGAGGCGCTGTTCTTCGGGCTGAAGGCCGCCGTGCTCGCCATCGTGATCGAAGCGGTGTTCCGTGTCGGCAAGCGTGCGCTGAAGAACCGCATCATGATCGCGCTCGCCGCGATCGCCTTCGTCGCGATCTTCTTCTTCGCGGTCCCCTTCCCGATCATTATCATCGCCGCCGGCGTGATCGGATATATCGGCGCACGGCAAGGCCGTCCGGAATTCGCTCCGGCCGGCCACGGCCATGGCGCCAGCACCGCCGCGATCGACAGTATGCTCGGCGAGGCCGTGCCCGAACATGTCCGCCCCAACACCGCGCGCACGATCCGCACCGCCGCGCTGTGGCTTGCGCTCTGGCTGGTGCCGGTGGTCGCGCTGCTCGCGATCTTCGGCCAGGCCAGCGTGTTCAGCCAGATCGCGCTGTTCTTCTCCAAGATGGCGCTGGTCACTTTCGGCGGCGCCTATGCGGTGCTGGCCTATGTCGCCCAGCAGGCGGTCGAGCATTATCACTGGCTGAAGCCGCACGAGATGCTCGACGGCCTCGGCATGGCCGAGACCACGCCCGGCCCGCTGATCATGGTGCTCCAGTTCGTAGGCTTCATGGCGGCCTATCGCGATCCCGGCGGGCTGTCGCCGATGGTCGCAGCGACGTTCGGCGGCCTGCTCGCGACCTGGGTCACCTTCACGCCCTGCTTCCTCTGGATCTTCGTCGGCGCCCCCTATATCGAGCGCCTGCGCGGCAACACGGGGCTCGCCGGCGCGCTCAGTGCGATCACCGCCGCCGTCGTCGGCGTGATCCTCAACCTCTCGATCTGGTTCGCCCTGCACACGCTGTTCCGCGAGACCGTGCCGGTGCACGCCTTCCCGCTGAATTTCGACATGCCGGTGCTGCGAAGCGTGGACATCCCGGCGCTGCTGCTGGCGATCGCGGCGGCGACGGCGATCTTCCGCTTCAAGCTGGGGATGCTGACGGTGCTCGCGGGCTCATGTGCGGCGGGTGTGGCGTTGCGGGTGGTTGGGGTGATCTGAGGCGCTGCTAGCCGCACCCTCACTGTCATCGCCCGCCTTGTGCGCAATTGCGCACTGGGGCGGGCGATCCAGTACTCCGCGGCGATAGTTGGTTTGCACAATGGCCGGTCAAGCCGGGCATGACACCGGTGTTGAGGCAGCGTGCTCCCCACCTCACTCGCCTAACGCACTCGCGAGAACCGGAAATTGCAGTGGCTCGCGCCGCCGGCCAGCGTTTGCGTCCGTTCCAGATGGATGCCGCGCGTCGCATAGGCGTCGAAATCAAGCCCGCAAATGTTCGGCAGGACCTCCTTGTCGCCATGGCGCGCCGCGAATTTGCAGAAGCCGCAGGCCTTGTAATCGATGCCGAACTCAAATTTGTCACCCGGGCCGGGCGCGACGAAATCGTAGACGAAATCCTCCGGAAACGCGTCCTGATGGCTGCTTGTCGCACTCAGTGCCGCCTGCTCGCGCAGCAGGGCCTGGTTCTCGGGCGACATGAACTGACGCCCCGCGGCGAGACGTTCCGCTTCGGGCACCGTGAGCAATTGTGCTTTGTAGGTTTCCCGCTCGATCTCGCCGATCACGGGCAGCGGCACATCATGTCGGCGCAGCACGCGGCTGATCGCCATGAAGCCGATCAGGCGCATGAAGAAATCGCTCATGCGGCTCGCCGCGCCGCCGACATAAGGCATTTGGGCCAGCACGATCTCGAACTCGCCCATCACCTCCTGCCTGATGCCTTCGATGTCGGCGAGATGCGCGCGCTCGCGCAACATCGCCTCCGCCAGATCGATCCGCTGGCGCATGGCGGCCTCCATGGCCCCGCGATGCGCCTCGTAGAAGGGATGAACGGTCTCAGCCATTGAACACCTGACACGTCGCAAGGTCGGCGGGAGCCGGCTTCATTCCGCAGCAATCGCCTCGATCTCCAGCAACCATTTGCTGGCGACGGTCTGAACGACGACGACCGTCACGGCGGGCTCGTGTTCGCCGAGCACCTTGCGCCTGATAATGCGGTTGGGCACGAGTTGGCTCCGGTCGGTCAGGAACGTCGTGACCTTGACCAGATGCGCGACGCCGAGACCGGCGGCGGCGAGCACCGCGATGACGTTGCGCCAGGCCTGCTCGCATTGCGCCTCGAATCCCTCCGGCACCGCACCGTCGGTTTCCTCGGGCACCTGGCCACTGACGAACAACAGGCGACGGTGCTGGCTGAGCTCAACGCCCATGCTGTAACCGCCGGCGGGCGGGTGGACCGTTGCGGGATTGTGGGCGAGGATGTGAGCCATATCAGTTTGCTTCCTGTTCGACGAATTCAAGCGCCAGCCCATGCGTGGCGGCGGGTGGGACCAGCAGCACGCCGCCCGTCATCGCGAAGCCGACGCCGTTGCTCTCCAATGCCCGCCGCGTCGCAGCGAGATCGGCGACCGCGATGCGCGCAGCGCAGAAGCGCGGCGAAGCGCCGCTTTCGACGCCCGGCAGCCGCCGCACCAGCTCGGACGGGCCGAGCAGCGTGATCCGGTTGTTGCGGTCGCCGACCGTCAGGCTATCAGGTGCAAGCTCGGCGGGGCCGTCCATGAGGCGCTCGAGGAAATCGCGATGGGCTGCCGGCTCCGGCGCCGACATCACGATTTCGGTCACGCGCGCGGCGCCGTTGGCGTGCCGCTGATATTCCGGCTTCCAGAACAGTTCCGGCGGGTGACGCTGCTGGCAGGTGAAGAACGCGATCCCGGGCATGGCGGGATCCGTGGCGAAGGCGAGGGAAAATGCAACGCGTGCCGTGCCTCCACCTGGCAGCACCGTGTCGCGGCCGAAATCGAACGGCGCATAGGCGCCGATACCATCGGCCCTGAAGCGCGCCGCATCGGCATGGGCGTCGGTGCTGTGCAGGACCAGCATCGACATGCCTTCGGCCCGCTTCAGAAAATCCCGGTTATGGGCCGCAAAGCTGAAATGGCCTTGTGTTGCTGCGGGCACCAAAGCCTCGTTGGTGACGGCCAGCAGCTCCACGAAATTGTCGGCGAACTGCGCGAGGCGATTGCTGGTTCCAAACGGATGCACGCCGGTTGGCGTGAGGCTGAAGCCCAGCTTCTGCCAATCGAGCGCAGCCTGTTCGAGATCGTGGACGCAGAGGACGAAATGATCCAGTCGGCGGGGCATGGGGTTCTCCGTATTGCGCGCCGACCGTATCCGGCGAGGTCGCCACGGCGCAAAGCATCATTCCTGCAGTTCAGCGCAAGAAAATCTATTGCAAGGCCGCGGGCGATCGGTGTCAAACTTGAGGTCCGATGACCTATACCCTTCCACCGCTCAACGCGCTCCGCGCCTTCGAAGCCGCCGCGCGCCATCTCAGCTTCAAGCTCGCCGCGCACGAATTGCACGTGACGCCCGCGGCGGTGGGGCAGCAGGTAAAAGCGCTGGAGGCGCGTCTTGGCGCGCAGCTGTTCGAGCGGCTGCACAAGCAGCTCGTCCTCACCGCGGCTGGTCAGGCCTATCTGCCCGGCATATCCGATGGCTTCCGTCGCATTGCGGACGCGACCTCGCAATTGAAGCCGGCGGGTGCGGTGCTGCTGCAGCTCGGGGTCCATGGCGCCTTCGACCTGCGCCGGCTCGATCTGGCGGAGTTTCGCAGCGCGCATGCGGAGATCGGCTTGCGGGTGCTGCAGCCCGCCGGCCTGCACGAGCTGGTCGAAGGCAAGGTCGACGTGCTGATCACGCGCGGTCTCGGCCACCATCCGGGCTATCGCTGCGACCGGGTCAATGAGGGATCGGGCCTCGGTGACTGGCTGATCGCGCCCGAGGGCACCGCGGATTGCCCCGAGATCGTCAGCTTCCGCGAATGGCTGCGCGCCCTGTCGGCCAAGGCTTCGCTCGCCAATCGCCGCCCTCGCCTCGTCGGTACCTAAAGCATGATCCGGAAAAGTGCGCAGCGGTTTTCCGAAAAGATCATGCTCAAACACAACCACCTAAAGCGCGATGACGATTCATCCCAATCTCATCGCGTTTCAGGGGATTGCCCGTCGGGCAAAACAGGCGATCGATCCGATCGCACGCCTGTCAAGCCGCGGCCACGCAAATATTCCGCTTTACCGAACTTCGGATTTGTCGTACAGACGAGACACCCTGGCCCGAGACAAGGGGCGGATCGCGATCGTCACGAACCGCGGGCCGGGCAGCGATGGACGCGACGGCGTCGGGCGCGATCGGCATTGCAGGGCGGCTTCGGCCGTGAGCAATCGCCGCCTGCGCGAACGACACGACGCTGGCAGCGTCTTGGCATGACCTCAGACGGCGAGCACACGCCAGCCGCCGGGGATGCATGCGAAGACGTGCGCGGACGGAGAAGTCGTGTGGTCCTGACGCCCGGGGTCTGTGCGTCAAGCCTTGCGGTGATGTGAGCGGCCCGACCGGGCACCCACATCAGTGATCCGCGAGCGCGACGGGGGCAATAGTGCATCGCTCCCCGGGGAGAGCACGAAGGACACCGTTAAAACCATTCGCGCAGGGAAGGCCGGGCGATCCGGCGAAACCTGTGATCCACCCCGTGTGCATTCTTTGTGGCGCACGGATCGCGGGTGCCAGCCGGCGCCCGGCCTTCCCTGCGCCCTTGTCTCTGCGAGGGCGCCGCGAGAGGAAAAAACTCGGGCGAGATCCGCCGCGAGATCGCGAAGGTGCGTCTGCTGTTTGAAATGTGAATTGGAGAGCAATGGCCTCGCCACTTGCTCCGTCATTGCGAGCGGAGCGAAGCAATCCAGGCTGCCTCCACGGAGAGATTCTGGATTGCTTCGCTCCGCTCGCAATGACTGTGGAGGAACAGCGACCGTCACCCTGAGGTGCGAGCCTCTTCGGCGAGCCTCGAAGGGCGACGTCCCGGCCATCGCCGCTGGGAGTATCGAAGCATCTCGGCCGTTCATCCTTCGAGGCTCCCGGCGCGATGCTTTGCATCGCGCCACTCGCACCTCAGACCGTATGTCCCTTTGCTGAACGGGGCGACTCACCCTCGATGCGACTGCGAGGGTTACCCGGATGGTCCGGGCAGAGCCTCACGCAAGGAGGGCGAGTCATGGGTGATTATAGCGAG
>NZ_JAVAYL010000043.1:0-14813 GCF_054185225.1 Bradyrhizobium sp. 18BD
GCGGCGCAGCCGGGGCTCCGGCAGCGGGCGCACCGGCGGGAGGCGTTCCACCCTGTTGGCCAGGGGCCGGAGTCGCAGCGGGGGCTACGCCGGGCGCGGGCGCCGGTCCCGCACCGGGACGGCCGGGCGGCGTCGTCGGAGCGCCACCGGGAGCCGGTGTGGTTGTCGGAGCAGGCGCGGCACCGGGGGCCGGTGACGGCGATCCTGCAGCCGGAGGCGCGCCGGGACGTCCGCCGCCGGGCGGCGGTGCACCGGGGCGTCCAGCCGGCGGCGTGCCGGGTGCGGCACCCGGAGCGGGTGTTGCGGTCGGCGCAGGTGTCGTCGCCGGTGCAGGTGCTGCCGGCGGCGTTGCGGTCGGAGCAGCCGCACCAGGACGGGCCGCAGGCGCAGCCGGTGAAGGAGACGGTGCTGCAGAAGGTGCCGGTGCTGGTGCTGGCGTCGGACGTGCCGCTGGTGCCGCTGCGGGCGGCGGTGGTGCCGGTGGCGTCGGAGCGGGACGCGCGGCCGGCGGAGCCGCAGCCGGAGGCGGTGTCGGTGTGTGCGGCTGCGCGGCCGGAGGCGGCGTCGGCGCGGGTGCATGCTGTTGGGGTGCCGCAGCCGGAGGCGGCGACGGCTGCTTCGGAGCAGCAGCTGGCGGCGGGGGCGGCGTGGGTGCGTGCGTCGCAGGCGGCGGCGGCGGAGGCGGCGGTGTCGGACGCGCCGGTGCGGCAGCGGGCGGCGGTGGAGCGGGCGGATGCGGAGGAGCCGCGGCGGGCGGCGGCGCGGCGGGGCGTGCGGGAGCTGCAGGCGGCGCTGCGGCCGGCGGAGGAGGAGGTGGTGTGGCCGGACGCGCAGCGGGCGGCGGCGCCTTTGGCGCTTCCTTCGGAGGCTGCTTCGGTTTTCCGTCAGGGCCCAATTCTGGCTGGGCTTGCGCGACGACGAGCGGCGGCGCGCTTTGCGCATGCGATGCGGTGGTTGCCAATTGCATCGCGGTCAGAGCCGTTGTCGCAAGCAGCACGAAACGAAGGTTGGTCATGTGGTTCAAATTCCCCGGAAGGTTCTTTGACGAAGTGTTGGGATGAACAGCTACGCGTTAGGCCGGATTGTGGCGGGCGAAGCGGTCGCGACTCGATTTATTTCTGCACCGAAATCAACTCACTATGGTGACGTTCATTGCGCATTCAGACGTACGTTGCAATCGCCTCACATGTGATGCTTCGCCTCATATGTGATCCCGCTGTCGAGCTCAGTCCGTCGCAGGATTCGGTGTGATCGGCCCGTTCGGTCCGCGTGGTGGAATCTCTTCAGGCACGCGGCCCGGTAGTTCGTCGGGCCGTGGTGATTCGCCGGGCTCGCGCACCGGCGGCGTGATTTCAGGCTGCGGATTGCCCGGCGGAATCCCGGGCGGCGGCTCTGTTGGATTCCCCGGTGTTGCCGGTGGAATCTCGGGCGGTTCGATCGGCATCGGCATCATCGAGATCGGTTCTCTGGAGAACGACAACGATGATGCCGCGCCGATGTTCCCCGTCGCCTCGCGCTATTCCGGCGTGTGGCAGACCGCCTCGATGTTGTGGCCATCAGGGTCGAGCACGAAGGCGCCGTAGTAGTTTGCATGATAATGCGGGCGGATGCCGGGTGCGCCGTTGTCGCGACCACCGGCGGCCATCGCTGCCTTGTAGAAGGCGTCGACCGTGGCGCGGTCCTTGGCTGCGATCGCGACGTGCACCGGCTTGTTCATCGTGCCTTTTCCGTCGATCCAGAAATCCGGCTTGCCGCCGGCGCCGAAGCCGGCTGCCGCGGCGTGGCCGGTCTGCTCTTCCGTCACTTCCATGATCAGGCTGTAATCGAGCGGCGCCAGCGCCTTGGCGTAGAACGTTTTCGCGCGCTCATAGTCGGAGACGGACAAGCCCAAATGATCGATCATCGTAACCTCCGTGGTTCGTGGTCAGCGCGACAGGAACGTATTGCTCCGCGTCTTGCGCACGATCGCAAAACCGCGCGCGATCATGTCAGCGATACAATCCTGCTGCCATTCGTTTTGTGACAGGTGCTCCATCACCACCGCGCGCGGCCACAGCGTTTGCGGCGCGTCGCGGAAGAAGCCGATCAGCACGCGGTCTTCAAAGCCCTCGACGTCGATCTTGAGCGAATCGACTTGGTCGACGCTGGCCTCTTCCAGAATTCGTGTCAGCCGCAGCGACGGCACCTTGATCGCCTCCGCGCTCGCGGCGCCGGTGACGACATGCGTGGCGCCGAGATTGCCGCCGCCGCTCTCGATCATCAGCTCGCCGTCGCTGTCGCCGGCGGCAGCCTGCACCAGGCGCACCTGCGTTGCTTTCGATGCGGCGTGATTGAACGCGAGCCGACCGAATGTCATCGGGTGCGGCTCGATTGCGACGACCTTGCCTCGGCTGCCCACCTGCCGCGCCATCACCAGCGCGAACGTGCCGACATTGGCGCCGACGTCGACGAAGGTGCCGCCCGCTGGCGTGTGCTGGCGCAGGAAGTCGAGCTCGTCGAGATTGTAGTCGGGATTGAACAGCGCGCCGCGCTCGGTCGCACTGCCCTGGTGATAGAGCCGGAACGAGGCGCCTTGATACTGCACGTCGATCGGGCCACCGCGCAGCAGATTGACCAGCCGCGACATCCACGGACGAAATGCACCGCGCTTCAGCCCCGACTGCTGCGTGAGGCGAATGATCGCGGCTTGCGCGGCATTCGGCGCAAACGCGCCGAACGGCGCGGTCGATGGGGCGTTGTTGTCGGGCGTCAAGCAGGCGGTCCTCGTTGCAGGCGGCGCATGCATAGCCGGTTTTGACGAGGACTCCAACTTCAGGAGAGGTCCGTAGCCCGGATGGGGAGCGCAGCGAAATTCGGGGCTGTTGCCGCGCGGAGAGACCTTCCCGGATTGCGCTTCGCTCCATCCGGGCTGCGGGTCGCGGGCGGCCTCACGCCGCCTTCGGCGGCGGCGTGCGCTGGCGCAGGAAGCGGCTGAGCAGCTTGCGCTTGCCCTTGCGCGGGATCAGGTCGATGTCGCTGACGAGTTTTGCGCCGCCCTTGCGGCGCTCCAGCACGATCTTGCGGCTGTGGAAGGCCTCCAGCTCGACGCGATGCGCGACGCTGACGATGGTCGCCTTCGGCAACTCGTCGGTGACCATCTGCATCATCTTGTCCTGGCTCTTCTCATCGAGCGCCGAGGTCGCCTCATCGAGCACGACGATGTCGGGGTTGTGCAACAGCAGCCGCGCGAAAGCGAGGCGCTGCTTCTCGCCGCCTGACAACGTCTGGTCCCATGGCCCCTCTTCCTCGATCTTCTCCTTGAGATGATCGAGGCCGACCTTGTGCAGGGCTTCGCCGATCTCCTCGACGGTCCAGTGGTCGGCCGCGCCAGGATAGGCCACGGCACGACGCAGCGAGCCGGAGGGCACGTAAGGCCGCTGCGGCAGCATGAATAGCCGCCGGTCCGGATGGAAATTGACGCTGCCGCCGCCCCAGGGCCAGAGCCCCGCGATGGCGCGCACCAGCGTGCTCTTGCCGGTGCCGGATTCGCCGGCGACGAGCAGCCGTTCGCCGGGCTCGATCGCCACCTCGGTCTCGCCGACCACGGCCGTGCCGTCGTCGAGCGTGACTGAGAGATCGTTCAGCTCCAGCATCGCATCATTGCTGGTCTCGCCGCGTTTGATGCGGCCGAGGCCTTCGCCCTCTTCGGCGCGCTCGAGACCATCGAGCGACATCATCAGCGAGGCGATGCGGCGTGCGCAGGCGTTCCAGTCGGCGAGCCGCGGATAATTGTCGACCAGCCAGCCGAATGCGCTCTGCACGATGGTGAAGGCGGAAGCCGCCTGCATCACCTGTCCGAGCGTCATGCTGCCGTCGAGGAATTTTGGCGCGCAGAGCAGGAGCGGGACCACGGGCGCAACGAGGCTCGATCCCTGCGACACCAGCGTCGTGCGCATATGCTGACCCGCGAGCCGCGCCCATTGCCGGAGCACGCTGGTAAAATTGCGATCGATGCCGTCGCGCTCTTCCTCCTCGCCGCCGAGCAGCGCGATGCTCTCGCCGTTCTCGCGCACGCGCGTCAGCGTGTAGCGGAAATCCGCCTCGGCCTGGTTCTTGTCCTCGGAGACCTGCACGAACTGGTGGCCGATCACCATGATCGAGCCGGAGGCGATCAATGCGTAGAGGATCGCGGCGATGACGAGGAAGCCGGGGATGGTGATGGTGGAGCCGCCGAGCGCGACGGTGAGCGCGCCACCGATGGTCCAGAGCACGACGATGAAGGTTGCTGCCGACAACAGCGCCGAGGTGACGCCGGCGATGAAGTCGACCGGCGAATCGGTCGCGATGCGCAAATCCTCGGCGATGCGGTATTCCGGATTCTTGTGGTCGCCGCCGACGAGGTTGAGCTGATAGTAGCGGCCGTTTTTGAGCCAGCGCGTCAGCACGCTGTTGGTCAGCCAGGCGCGCCAGCGCCGCTGGATGCCCATCCGCGCGAACACCTGCGCCACGCCGAGCACGATGCTGCCGATCGCGAGCGGGAAGAACATAGCCGTGAGGTGGAAGACGGTGCTGGCATCGCGCTTCTCGATGGCGTCGAAGATCGCGCGATTCCAGACATTAATGCCGTATTGGAAGCCGACGGTGAGGACGATCAGCACGACGAGGCCGATCGAGAACGGCCAGGCGAGGCGGTCGCCGTTGCGGCCCCAGAAGCCGCGCGCGCTGATCCAGAACCGCGTCAGCAGATAGTCCTTGCGGGCCTCCTCGATCTCCCCGGGCGAGAGGTCGGAATCGGGTTCGAGCACCTCCGGTGGCGGCGGCGCGACCTCGTCGCCGTTCTCGCCCTTGATTTCGACAATGGGTGGCTTCTTAGCCCCCTCGCGCTTTACGGCCGACGTGCTCATGCGCGGACAACGCGAAGGAAATCAACCGGTTCCCTTCGGTTCCGGCGCGCTGTTCACTCCGCGGCGCCGTTGCGGACCCGGCGCAGCCGTGCCGCCTTGTGCAGCACGCGCGACAATTCCTCAATGGAATAGGGCTTTTGCACGAGGTCGAAGCCGGCGACGCCATCCTGCGACAGGGCTTCGCTGTAGCCGCTGGTCAGCACCACAGGCACGCCGATGTCGCGCTCGCGGATCGCCAGCGCCAGATCGAGCCCGGTCATGCCGGGCATCACCACGTCGGAGAAGACAACATCGAAGCGATCGGAATCCACCACCAGCTCGGCGAGCGCATCGCCGGCGTTGTCGACCAGCGTGATGCTGTAGCCGAGCTCGGTGAGGCCGTCGGCGGCGAAATTGGCGAGCTCGATATTGTCCTCGACCACCAGCACCGACATGCCGCTGCCGGCCACCGCTGGCGCCGTGTTCGGGGCCTGCCGCCGCGGCAACAGGTCCGGCGGCACGCGCGGCAGATAGAGCGAGAAGGTGCTGCCATGGCCGACCTCGCTCGTCGCCGTCACCTCGCCGCCGGATTGCCGGGCGAAGCCGAACACCTGCGACAAGCCAAGACCCGTGCCCTGGCCGACCTGTTTTGTCGTGAAGAACGGCTCGAAGATGCGCCCCAATCGCGCGGCGGGAATGCCAATGCCGGTGTCGCTGACGGCGATGCTGACAAAACCGTGGCTGCCGGAGAGATGCGCGACCGTATCAGGCACGGTTGTCGCAACCTGCACGGCAAAGGTGATCTGGCCCTTGCCCTGCATGGCGTCGCGCGCATTGGTCGCCATGTTGATCAGCGCGGTTTCGAACTGGCTGGCATCGGCGTTGACGAGGCACGGCTCGGACGGCAGGCGCATGTTGATCTCGATCGCCGAGCCCAGCAGCGTCGCCAGCATGTCGTGCAGCGACTGCACCCGCTCGCCGACGTCGAACACTTCCGGCTTCAGCGGCTGTCGCCGCGCGAAGGCGAGAAGCTGCGAGGTCAGTTTTGCGGCGCGCGCGACCGCATCCGCGATCGCGGTGATGTAGCGCTGGCGCCGCTCCTCCGTCAGCTGCGGCCGGTTCAACAGGTCGACCGAGGCGCGGATCACCGTCAGCAGATTGTTGAAGTCATGCGCGACGCCGCCTGTGAGCTGTCCGAGCGCCTCCAAGCGCTGGCTGTGCTTGAGCGCCTCCTCGGCCTCGCGCCGCTTTGCAGCCTCGGCCTGCAGATGCTGGGTGCGCCGGAACGCAAAGGCCAGCAGCACGAACAGCAGCGCGGTGGCGGGAACACCGAACACCAGATGCTGGCCGATGGTCGCGTACCAGCGCGCGCGGATCGCCGAGGTCTCGAGCCCGGCGCTGACATAGATCGGATATTCGGCGACACGCCGGTAGCCGATGCGCCGCTCGATTCCGTCCGATGGCCAGGCGACCGTGATGAGGCCATGGTCCGGGTGAGCGACGATCTGGCGGCCAACCGGCCCGTTCGGATCGAGCCGCAGATCGCGGTCGAGGCGGGGGAAGTGGGCGAGCAGCACGCCGTCGGCGCGTGCCATCGCGAAGAAACTGCCGTGATCGGTGCCGATCCTGGCGTAGAAGCTCTCGAAATATTCCGGCAGGACCGAGGCCTGGATCACGCCGATGAAGCTGCCGTCGTCGGTCTCGCGGCGCCGGCTCACACCGAAGAAGCGCGCGCCCTGATAGGGCTGGCGCGGCGTCAGCGAGGCGCCGATGAAGCTTCCGATGTTGTGGTCGACATGGGCGGCGAAATAGTCGCGGTCGGCAAAGTTCTGCTCCGGCGGCGGCGATACGAGACTGTTGACCAGCGATTTGCCGTCCGCATCGAAGATCCACGCTGATTTGAGCTGCGGCAGCGTATCGGTCAGCCGCTTCAGGCGCCGGTGCAGCGCCGGTTCGCGCGCGCGAATGACGTCGTCAGGAAGGCCGCGCACGACTTCGTTGATCTCGGCCACGCTGCGGTCGATGGTCTCGAACACCTTGAGCGCGTGCTCATGCGCGACGTCGAGCGTGCGCTCGATCTCGCGGTCGGCGGTCTCTTGTATCGAGGTGTGGGAGGTCGTGGAGGCGAAGACGAACAGCGCAACCGGAAGCGTCAGGGATGCAGCCATCATCCACTGCAGCAGTCTCAGCGAGTTGCGTTGCGCGCCCTGCACAGTCGCTCCCGGTCCCGGACCACGGAGCTTACTTGAATCACCGGCCGGGAAGGAAGCGGCATGTGCCTGCCGGGATAATCTTTGGTTGTATGTTGCCGAATAGCCCGCAGGGCGGGTCGCGGCAAATTCTACTCAAACTGAAGCGGATCGTAGAATGCCCCGGCCATTTTGGCCGGGGATCGTAGAATGAATGCAGCCTAGATCTGGCGCTCGACCATCTTGAGCTTGAGCTCGGCGATGGCTTCGGCCGGGTTGAGTCCCTTCGGACAGGCCTTGGCGCAGTTCATGATGGTATGGCAGCGATAGAGACGGAACGGGTCCTCAAGATTGTCGAGCCGTTCGCCGGTCGCTTCATCGCGCGAATCCGAGACCCAGCGGTTGGCCTGGAGCAGCGCGGCGGGACCGAGATAGCGGTCGCTGTTCCACCAATAGCTCGGGCAGGAGGTCGAGCAGCAGGCGCAGAGGATGCACTCGTAGAGGCCGTCGAGCTTCTCGCGGTCCTCGTGGCTCTGGCGCCATTCCTTCTGCGGCGTCGGCGAGGTGGTCTTCAGCCACGGCTCGACGGAAGCATACTGCGCGTAGAAATTGGTCAGGTCAGGAACGAGATCCTTCACCACCGGCTGGTGCGGCAGCGGATTGATCTTCACCGCGCCGTCCTTCACGTCGTGCATCGAGCGGGTGCAGGCCAGCGTGTTCTGGCCGTCGATGTTCATGGCGCAGGAGCCGCAGACGCCTTCGCGGCAGGAGCGGCGGAAGGTCAGCGACGGGTCGATGTGGTTCTTGATCCAGATCAGGCCGTCCAGCACCATCGGACCGCAATCATTGGTGTCGACGTAATAGGTGTCGACGCTCGGATTCTTGCCGTCATCCGGGTTCCAGCGATAGACGCGGAATTCGCGCGTTTCGGTCGCGCCCGCGGGCTTCGGCCAGGTCTTGCCGCCGGTGATCTTGGAGTTCTTCGGAAGTGCGAATTCAACCATTCGATTAGGGCTTTCGCTGTTCGCTCAGTACACGCGCGCCGTTTAGTAAACGCGAGCTTTGGGCGGGATGTACTGCACGTCGTTGGTCATGGTGTAGTCGTGAACCGGGCGATACTCGATCTTGACCTTGCCGGAGTCATCCAGCCAGGCCAGCGTGTGCTTCATCCAGTTCTTGTCGTCGCGCTCGGAGAAATCCTCGCGGGCATGCGCGCCGCGGCTCTCGGTGCGGTTGGCGGCCGAATTCATCGTCACCACCGCCTGCGAGATCAGATTGTCGAATTCGAGCGTTTCGACGAGATCCGAATTCCACACCAGCGAGCGGTCGGAGACCGCGATGTCGGTGATGCCGCTGTGAACCTTCTGGATCAGGTTCTGGCCTTCGCTCAGCACTTCGCCGGTGCGGAACACCGCGCAATTGTTCTGCATCACGTGCTGCATGCCTTCGCGCAGCTTTGCGGTCGGCGTGCCGCCGGAGGCGTAGCGGTAATGGTCGAGGCGGCCGAGCGCGAGGTCCGACGAGTTCGCCGGCAGCTCGGGCTGCTTGGCGTTCGGCGTCAGCTTCTCGGCGAGACGGAGCGCTGCCGCGCGGCCGAACACGACGAGGTCGATCAGCGAGTTCGAGCCAAGGCGGTTGGCGCCGTGCACGGAGACGCAGGCCGCTTCGCCGATCGCCATCAGGCCCGGGATGATCGCGTTGTCGTCGCCGTCCTTCTTGGTCAGGACTTCGCCGTGATAGTTCGTCGGGATGCCGCCCATGTTGTAGTGCACGGTCGGCACGATCGGGATCGGCTCGCGCGTCACGTCGACATTGGCGAAGATCTTCGCGGATTCGGAGATGCCCGGCAGGCGCTCGGCGAGCACCGCGGGATCGAGATGGTCGAGATGAAGGAAGATGTGGTCCTTCTTCTTGCCGACGCCGCGGCCTTCGCGGATCTCGATGGTCATCGCGCGCGAGACGACGTCGCGCGAGGCGAGGTCCTTTGCGGACGGCGCGTAGCGCTCCATGAAGCGCTCGCCTTCGGAGTTGACGAGATAGCCGCCTTCGCCGCGCGCGCCTTCAGTGACGAGACAGCCCGAACCGTAGATGCCGGTCGGGTGGAACTGCACGAACTCCATGTCCTGCATCGGCAGGCCGGCGCGCAGCACCATGCCGCCGCCGTCACCGGTGCAGGTGTGCGCCGAGGTGCAGGAGGCGTAAGCGCGGCCGTAGCCGCCGGTGGCGAGGATCACGGTCTGGGCGCGGAAGCGATGCAGCGTGCCGTCGTCGAGCTTGAGCGCAATGACGCCGCGGCAGGTGCCCTGGTCGTCCATGATCAGGTCGATGGCGAAGAACTCGATGAAGAACTCGGCCGCGTGGCGCAGCGACTGGCCATACATCGTGTGCAGCATGGCGTGGCCGGTGCGGTCGGCGGCGGCGCAGGTGCGCTGTGCTTGACCCTTGCCGTAGTCCATGGTCATGCCGCCGAACGGACGCTGGTAGATCTTGCCGTCCTCGGTGCGCGAGAACGGCACGCCCCAATGCTCGAGCTCGTAGACCGCGTCGGGCGCATTGCGCACCATGTATTCGATCGCGTCCTGGTCGCCGAGCCAGTCCGACCCCTTCACGGTGTCGTACATGTGCCAGCGCCAGTCGTCCTTGTGCATGTTGCCGAGCGAGGCCGAGATGCCGCCCTGCGCCGCGACCGTGTGCGAGCGGGTCGGAAACACCTTGGTGATGCAGGCCGTCTTCAGGCCGGCCTCGCTGCAGCCGACCACCGCGCGCAGGCCCGCGCCGCCGGCGCCGACCACCACGACGTCATAGGTATGGTCTTCGATCGGATAGGCTTTGCCGTTGGTGGCGGGAGCGCCGTTGCCCTTGCCATTCGTCTCTGTGGCCATGGGTTACACTCCGGATGAGAGCTTGATGATCGCGTAGGTCGAGGCGAGCGCGACGGCGATCGAGAAGAAGTTGTTGAGCATGACCGAGATGAGCTTCAGCTTCTCGTTGTGGACGTAGTCCTCGATCACGACCTGCATGCCGATCTTCATGTGCCAGGTGCTGGCGAAGATGAAGAGCAGCAGGATCACGGCGATCGGCAGCGAACCGAGAGTCTGCGCGGCGCCGGCATGGTTGCTGCGAAGCAGCATCATGACGATCACGAGCGCCGGGATCATCAGCAGCGTCATGGCGACGCCGGTGATGCGCTGGCGCCAGAAGTCCGAGGTGCCCGAATGCGCCGCGCCGAGATTGCGGACGCGGCCGAGCGGCGTGCGCATGCTGCGCTTCGTCGTATCGCTTGCGCTCATCGTCCACCTCCGATCGCGTAGGCGATGATCCAGATCAGCACCGTCAGCACGATGCCGCCGATCAGTGCACCCCAGGTCAGCGCTTCGCGCTCATCGGCCTCGAAGCCGTAGCCGAGGTCCCACACGAAGTGCCGGATACCACTCAACATATGGTGCATCAGCGCCCAGGTGTAGCCGAACACGATCAGCCGGCCGATGATGCTGCCGGTGAAAGCCTGCACATTGGCGTAGGCGGCGGGGCCCGAAGCCGCGGCAACCAGCCACCAGGCCAGCAGCAGGGTTCCGACGTAAAGGGCGATACCGGTGGCGCGATGGACGATGGACAGCGTCATCGTCAACGTCCAGCGGTAGACTTGCATGTGTGGTGAAAGCGGTCGTTCGATCCGTGCGGTCATGGGCTTTTGATGTTTTGTTGCGGCCCAGCATGGGGCGCGCGGGGATCGCGAAAGGTCGGCTCTATTTACGGAGTCGATTTGGCCTGCGCAATCACCAAATCGCCATAAATCGAACCGGGGTTCAGCCCTAGGCCCTTGATGAAACAAGGCCAATCAGGGGCTTGGTATACCAGAGCGGTGGCGAACCGACCAAGAAGGGAACATTAATTCACCTTTTGCCGTGAGGGGCAAGGCGCATTGAAATCACTATTGGAACGGCTCTAAGCCACCCGCGGCGGGTCACGGTTCGAACCAGTCAGTTCATGCCGCCCAAGGCGGTCTGAACGCCGAATGAGCCGCCGGTCAATTTCCGTCCGACGAACTCATTTTTCGCCAGACGGTTGGATATGCGCAACCTGCATCCCACCCAAGACGGCCGACGCGCCGTGTCGACCGCGCAAATCAGATCGCCTACAGCTTGGGCTGCAGCCGAATCCGGGCGTGAGTCTCGAAAGGCGCTGCGACCAGTCGCCGGGGCAGGTCACGGGTGATCGCAGGTCTTGATATCAAGGAGATCGTCGAGCTCGCGCTGTTGCTGATCGCAACCGGCGCGCTCTCCGGCTTTTTGGCCGGCGTGTTCGGCATCGGCGGCGGCGCGATTCTTGTGCCGGTGTTTTATGAATGTTTCCGCATCGCCGGCGTGCCGCTGGAAGTGCGCATGCCGCTCTGCATCGGCACCTCGCTCGCGGTGATCATCCCGACCTCGATCCGTTCGTTCCAGGCGCACTACAAGCGCGGCGCCGTCGACATGACGATCCTGCGGGTGTGGTGGCTGCCGATCATGGTCGGCGTCGTTTCCGGCAGCGTGATTGCGCGCTATGCGCCGGAGAAGCTGTTCAAGATCGTGTTCGTCTGTGTCGCCTATTCCGCGGCGGCACGTCTCATCTTCGCGCGCGAGGGCTGGAAGTTCGGTGACGATCTGCCGAAGGGCCCCTTGATGCGCGTCTACGGCTTCTGCGTCGGCATTTTGTCAACGTTGATGGGCATCGGCGGCGGACTGTTCTCGAACCTCTTGATGACCTTCTACGGCCGCCCGATCCACCAGGCGGTCGCGACCTCGTCGGCGCTCGCGGTGCTGATCTCGATCCCCGGCGCGCTCGGCTATATCTACGCCGGCTGGCCGGCGGCGACGACCTATCCCAACGTTTCGGCTCTGCAGGTGCCCTTCGCACTCGGCTACGTCTCGCTGATCGGCGCCGTGCTGGTGATGCCGATGAGCCTCGTGACAGCGCCGCTCGGTGTGAAGGCCGCGCATGCGATGTCGAAGCGGACGCTGGAGGTCGCGTTCGGCTGCTATCTGTTTATCGTCGGCAGCCGGTTTGTGATGAGCCTGGTGGCAGGGCAGTAGTCGCCGCACACTCCGTCATTGCGAGCGGAGCGAAGCAATCCAGAATCTTTCCAAAGGCAGTCTGGATTGCTTCGTCGCAAGGGCTCCTCGCAATGACGGCAAGAGAGCAGCGCCCCCCTCACTTCTTCGCGTAAATATCCTTGTATGTATCGCGCAAGACGTTCTTCTGCACCTTGCCCATGGTGTTGCGCGGCAGCTCGTCGACGACGAAGACGCGCTTGGGCATCTTGAATTTTGCCAGGCGCCCGTCGAGCGCCTTCAGCACGGCAGCCTCGGTGACGTCGGCGCCCTTGTTGCAGACGAGAACCGCAGTCACGCCCTCGCCGAAATCGGCATGCGGGACGCCGATCACGGCGGACTCGATCACGCCCGGCATGGCGTCGATCTCGCTTTCGATTTCCTTGGGGTAGACGTTGAAGCCGCCGGAGATCACGAGGTCCTTGCCGCGGCCGAGGATGTGGACATAGCCCTTGTCGTCGATCTTGCCGAGGTCGCCGGTGATGAAGAAGCCGTCGGGCCGGAATTCCGACTTGGTCTTCTCCGGCATGCGCCAATAGCCCTTGAATACGTTCGGGCCCTTGACCTCGATCATGCCGATCTCGTCGCGCGGCAGTTCCTTGCCGGTCTCGGGCTCGGTGACGCGCACGGAAACGCCGGGAAGAGGGAAGCCGACCGCGCCGGGCACACGCTCGCCGTCATAGGGGTTCGACGTGTTCATGTTGGTCTCGGTCATGCCGTAGCGCTCGAGCACGGCGTGTCCCGTGCGCGCCGACCATTCGCGATGGGTTTCGGCCAGCAGCGGCGCCGAGCCCGAGATGAACAGCCGCATATGCTTCGTCGTCTCCTTCGACAGCGCAGGATTCTGCAGGAGGCGCGTGTAGAACGTCGGCACGCCCATCAGCACGGTCGCGCGCGCCATCAGCTTGATGATGAGGTAAGGATCGAGCTTCGGCAGGAAGATCATCGACGCCCGCGAGAACAGCGTCACATTGGTCGCCACGAACAGGCCGTGCGTATGGTAGATCGGCAGCGCGTGGATCAGCACGTCCTTGTCGGTGAAGCGCCAGTAGCCGACCAGCGAGAGCGAGTTCGAGGCGAGATTGTCGTGCGTCAGCATCGCACCCTTGGAACGGCCGGTGGTGCCTGACGTGTAGAGGATCGCGGCGAGATCGTCGTTGGCGCGCGGGACGGTCGCGAATTCGCTGCTGGCCTTCTCCGCGGCCTCCGTCAGAGAACCTTTGCCGTCAGGCCCGAGCGTCTCGACCTTGGCTTTCACCTTGGCGGCGATCGGGGCAAGGCCTTCCGCCTTGGAGGGATCGCAGACCACCAGCGACGGCTCGGCATCGCCGATGAAGTAATCGAGCTCGTTCAGCGTATAGGCGGTATTGAGCGGCAGATAGACCGCGCCGGCTCTGACCGTGCCGAGATACAGCACGATATTGGCAACTGACTTTTCGACCTGCACCGCGACGCGGTCGCCGGGCTTCACGCCGCGCGCGACCAGCACATTCGCCATCTGCCCGGCTCGGGCGATCAGATCGCCATAGCTGATATGGGCGCCGTCCTGCGTCTCGATCGCAAGGCGCTTGGGGTCGTCGAGGCCGTCGAACAGGCGGGAAAACAGATTGGCGTTGGCTGCTTGGTTCATGCAAGATTTCCTCGACCGCAAGGCAACAAGGCCGGTCAAAACCGGGGGCTGGATTAGCAAAAACCGCCCCAATGAAGCAACGGAGACAGTTTGCATGTCCAAAAACGGGAAACGCGTGGCCTGGGTGACGGGCGGTGGCAGTGGCATCGGGGAGGCCGGTGCCGAGGCGCTGGCGGCCGACAGCTGGATCGTGGTGGTCTCGGGCCGCCGCAAGGACGCCCTGGATACCGTGGTTGCGAAGATCGCCAAGGCGGGCGGCGTGGCCGAGGCCATCGCGCTGGACGTTGCCAACGCGGACCAGGCCCAGAAGGCGGCCGATCAAATCGTCGCGAAGCATGGCCGGATCGACCTGCTCGTGAACAATGCCGGTATCAATGTCCCCAAGCGAAGCTGGAAGGATATGGAACTGGACGGCTGGGACAAGCTGGTCCAGGTCAATCTCAACGGCGTGCTCTATTGCATGCGCGCGGTGTTGCCGACGATGCGCAAGCAGCAGGATGGCTCGATCATCAACGTCTCGTCCTGGGCCGGCCGCCATGTGTCGAAGATGCCGGGCCCGGCCTACACCACGACCAAGCATGCGGTGCTGGCGCTGACCCATTCCTTCAACATGGACGAATGCGTCAACGGCCTGCGCGCCTGCTGCCTGATGCCGGGCGAGGTGGCGACCCCAATCCTGAAGCTGCGCCCGGTGGTGCCGAGCGAGGCGGAGCAGGCCAGGATGCTGCAGTCCGAAGATCTCGGCCGTACCATCGCGTTCATCGCCTCCATGCCGCCGCGCGTCTGCATCAACGAGCTCCTGATCAGCCCGACGCATAATCGCGGATTTATCCAGACGCCGACGAACAGGGATTAGCCGAGGTCGTAGCCGCGAGCTCGTCATTGCGAGCGAAGCGAAGCAATCCAGGAATGTATCCGCAGAGACAGTCTGGATTGCTCACATGGGGATTTGGTGTGTCAAGGTTTATGGTCAGCTCTTTGTTCGATTGCAGGCCAGCTCTTCGTCCCGACCGTGGAAGCGTGGAGATGGCGCGCGCAGCTC
>NZ_JAVAYL010000044.1:0-7402 GCF_054185225.1 Bradyrhizobium sp. 18BD
CCTCGCTATAATCACCCATGACTCGCCCTCCTTGCGTGAGGCTCTGCCCGGACCATCCGGGTAACCCTCGCAGTCGCATCGAGGGTGAGTCGCCCCGTTCCGCAAAGGGACATACGGTCTGAGGAGCCCGCCAAAGGCGGGCGTCGCGAAGGATGGCCGCAGAGAAGAGCTACGCCGCGAACGTCGCCCGAAGCTTCTTCGTCTCCAGCAGCGCCGGCACGCCATTGGCCGGCACCGGCCGGCTGATCAGATAGCCCTGCACCTCGTCGCAACTGATCTGCCTGAGATATTCGAGCTGGTCCGCGGTCTCGACACCCTCCGCGACCACGCCGATGCGCAAATCCCGCGCCAGCGAGATCACCGACTTCACGATCGCGGCGCAGTCCGGCTGCACCAGCATGTCGCGGATGAAGGATTGGTCGATCTTGATGCGGCTGAACGGCAGCTTGCGCAGATAAGTCAGCGAGGAGAAGCCGGTGCCGAAATCGTCGAGCGCCACGGTGACGCCGAGTTGCAGCAGCGCGTTCAGGATCGACGCGGCCGAGCCGTATTTCGACAGCAGCATCGATTCCGTGATCTCGATCTCGAACCGGCTGGGAGAGACCTTGGCGTCGGCGAGCGCCTGCACGATGGTCTGCAGGACGGCGGTGTTGTGAAACTGCGCCGCGGAGAAGTTGACGGCAACGCGGATATCCTCGGGCCAGTCCGCCAGCGTCGTGCAGGCGCGCCGGATCACCCATTCGCCGATCTCGTGGATCAGCCCGGTCTCCTCTGCGATGGCGATGAATTCGCTCGGCGGCACCAGGCCGCGCGAGGGATGCTGCCAGCGCAGCAGCGCCTCGAAGCCGGTGATGCGGTTCTCGTCGAGATCGAGGAACGGCTGGAACACCAGGAACAATTCGTCGCGCGCGATGGCGCCTTCGAGGTCCGATTGCAGCGCCTTGCGGTCGCGCGACACCCTGTCGTCGCTGGCCTCGAAGAAGCAGACCGTGCCGGGTCCTGCCTTCTTGGCGCGGTAGAGTGCCGCGTCGGCGTTCTTCATGACGTCGAGCGCCGTAGTGCCGTCCCGCGGCGCCAGCACGATGCCGACGCTGGTCGCGCCGACGATCTGGCGCCCCTCGATCTGGAACGGTTCGGCGAAGGCGGCAACGAAACGCTCGGCGATCTCGAGCGCATCCTCGGGCCGCGCCAGATTGGCCATCACCAGCGCGAACTCGTCGCCGCCGATGCGCGCGACATGCTCGGCCGCGCGCGTGCAGCGCTGCAGGCGGCTTGCGACCTGGACCAGGAATTCGTCGCCGGCGGGATGGCCGAGCTTGTCGTTGACCTCCTTGAAGCGATCGAGGTCGAGCAGCAGCACTGCGAACTCCTCGCCCGACAGGCTCAGGCGCTTCAGCGCGGCATCGAGCGTCTCGTTGAAGGCGAAGCGGTTGGGCAGGTGCGTCAGCGGATCCTGCCGCACGGTGCGCTCGGCCTCGACCTGCCGGATCACGCGCCGCGCAAACGAGAACGAGTTGACGAACACGGCGCGCAGCAGCACGGTGCCGTAGACCACCACCAGGATCGCCACCAGCACATAGGCGGGATCGCCGTTGCGGCTGAGGCAGATCGCGATGCCGACGAAGATCGGCGCGGTGAAGGCGATCGCCGCGATCGGGATGGCGGCGAAGGCCAGCGCGCCGCCGGCCAGCATGCCCGAGCAAAGGCAGGTGATGACGAGCTGGCCGCCGGAGGAGGCGTCGGCGAAGAAGGCGACCGGCACGATGCCCCAGGCCGCGCCGAGGACGAAGGCATTGCGCACCAGCCGGTGCATGGCGCGGCGCGAGACGAATTGCGGTTTGGTGATGCGGCGCGAGGCGTGGGATTGCAGCCCGAACCCGATGGCCGCGCCGGCGACGATCACCGCCCAGATCAGCGCGAGCTTCCAGTCCGGCGCATGCCACAGCGCAATCGCAAGCACGACGGCGTTGCAGGCGTTCGCCAGCATGATGCCGACGGAATAGCCGAGCACGAGCGACATCTGCTCGGCGCGGATGTGGCCGGCCATCGCATCGTCGGTTGCAGGACCGCCGAACGCCGACAGGTCGCCGGCGAACAGCCGCGCGAAATAGCTGGTCAGTTGAGTCCGCATACCAGAGCCTGCAGCATGGGCCGTTTGTCCGGCTCGATCGCGAGAATTCGCTGCAAACCTTTGACGAACTATGAATTATTCACGCTTGCGGCGGCGGCCGTGACCACTTCTGCGTGTTCGATCGGCAGTATCGATAACAAATCGATACAAATGCGGCGCGTCGCGTTACGGTTGTAACGCGAGAAGCACTCGGCCTTCATGGTTCGAGACGCGCCGCAGGCGGCGCTCCTCACCATGAGGATCTAGGACTCTGCCGTGTAACGAGACCTCATCCTGAGGAGCCCGCCAAAGGCGGGCGTCTCGAAGGATGGCCGCAAGCAGGCTGCCGGCCCGCTGTCCCACGAAACGTAACGGCGCCTCGTCACCGCCCAAGCTGCTTCGGGTCGTAATAGAACCGTTCCTCGATCAACTGATCGCCCCGCCAGGTCTGCCACGCGATCTCGTCCAGCGTCCGTGTGACGCCTTCGGCATTCGTGAAGCTGAAGGTCCAGCGTGTGGCGACATGATCGCCCTCGATCATGCTTGGGCCGACGCGGACGGCCTTGACCTCCCGAGACATTGCCAGCACGCCGCGCTCCTTGGCAACGAGGTTGTCGCGGCCGACCGTCGGTGCGGCGTTGTTCTCATAGGTGGCAGCGTCCGGCGTGTAGAATTGCTCGATCGCGCCGATGAAGTCACCGTCCTCCAGGCGCTTCGCAAAAGCTTCGACGATGTCACGGCTCGGCATGGCACACCTCACGATTAAAACCGACTGATGGTCGGTAAATACCGACCGGTGGTCGAAAAGTCAACTGGCCGCCTGTGCCGAATTCGACTAGACGAGACCCCATGGCAAAGCAGGCGGAGCGGCGGGCGGCGACGACGGAAGCGATCCTGACGGCGGCGCGCCGGCTGTTCGGGACGCAGGGCTTTGCCGCCACCACCATGGACGAGATCGCGGAAGGGGCGCGCATCGCCAAGGGCGCGGTCTATCATCACTTCAAGACCAAGGAGGCCGTGTTTGAAGCGGTGTTTGACCTGGTCTCGCGCGATCTCGTCGTCGAGATCGACGGCGCCGCGCGCGCCGAGAAGGACGTGCTCGCGGCGATGGTCGCGGGCACCCAGCATTATTTCGCCGCGACCGCCAAGGGCCCGATCGGCCAGATCATCCTGCGCGACGGCCCGGCTGTGCTCGGCTGGGAGCGCTGGCGCGAGATCGACGCAAAGCATTTTGGCGGCAAGATGCCGCGCGCGCTCTCGGTGGCGATGGAAGCCGGCCTGATCGCAAAACAACCGGTCGAGCCGCTGGCGCGGTTGCTGCTCGGTGCGGTGACGGAAGCCGCGGTCGCCTGCGCCGGACGCGCCGATATCGCAAGGGCGGGTGCGGAATATGCCCGTGCATTCAAGTCGCTGGTCGAAGCGCTGCGTCTGCGCGCATGATTGTGCTAGTGACGAACTGGAAACGCCCACACCAACAAGAAGAAGCGTAGCGCATGAACGCAAATTCCCCCCTCGCGCCGTCCGATCCTGAATTCGACTACATCATCGTCGGCGCCGGCTCCGCCGGCTGCGTGCTCGCCAACCGCCTGTCCGCCAACGGCAAGCACAGCGTGCTGCTGCTCGAGGCCGGCCCAAAAGATTCCAACATCTGGATTCACGTGCCGCTCGGCTACGGAAAGCTGTTCAAGGAGAAGACCGTCAACTGGATGTACCAGACCGAGCCGGAGCCCGAGCTGAAGGGCCGCCAGGTGTTCCAGCCGCGCGGCAAGACGCTGGGCGGATCGAGCTCGATCAACGGCCTGCTCTATGTGCGCGGCCAGCACGAGGACTATGATCGCTGGCGCCAGCACGGCAATGCCGGCTGGGGCTATGACGACGTGCTGCCCTATTTCAAGAAAGCCGAGAACCAGACCCGTGGCGCCGATCAATATCACGGCACCGGCGGGCCCCTGCCGGTCTCCAACATGGTCGTGACCGATCCGCTGTCGAAGGCGTTCATGGACGCCGCGGTCCAGACCGGTCTGCCTTACAATCCCGATTTCAACGGCGCCACACAGGAAGGCGTCGGCCTGTTCCAGACCACCACGCGCAACGGCCGCCGTGCTTCGACGGCAGTGGCCTATCTCGGCCCCGCGAAGACGCGCAGCAATCTCAAGGTCGAGACCGAAGCACTTGGACAGCGCGTGCTGTTCGAGGGCCGCCGCGCGGTCGGTGTCGAGTATCGCCAAGGCGCAACCGTGCGCCGCGCGCGGGCGCGGAAAGAGGTCGTGCTGTCGAGCGGTGCCTACAACTCGCCGCAGCTCCTCCAGCTCTCCGGCGTTGGCCCCGCCGATCTCCTGCGCAAGCACGGCATCGACGTGGTGCTGGACGCGCAGGGCGTCGGCCACGATCTCCAGGACCACATGCAGGTCCGCATCGTGATGCGCTGCTCGCAGAAGATCACACTGAACGACACCGTCAACAATCCGCTCCGCCGCACGCTCGCCGGCGCGCGCTATGCGCTGTTCCGGAAAGGCTGGCTGACGATCGCGGCCGGCACGGCGGGCGCGTTCTTCAAGACCAATCCGCGCCTGGCCTCGCCCGACATCCAGGTTCACTTTCTGCCGTTCTCGACCGACAAGATGGGCGAGAGGCTGCATGATTTTTCCGGTTTCACGGCGTCGGTGTGCCAGCTCCGTCCCGAGAGCCGCGGTTCCCTGCGGATCAGGAGCGCGGACCCGACCGTGCCGCCGGAAATCCGCATCAACTACATGTCCACCGAGACCGACCGCACCACCAATGTCGAAGCCATCAAGATCCTGCGCAAGATCCTGAATGCGCCGCCGATGAAGCCGTTCGTGATCAACGAGTATGATCCGGGGGCGAAGGTATCCACGGACGCCGAGATCCTGGATTATTGCCGCGACCGTGGCAGCACCATCTACCATCCGACCTCGACCTGTCGTATGGGCAATGACGCGCTCGCGGTGGTGGACCAGCGGCTGAAGGTGAGGGGGCTGGAAGGCCTCCGTGTCGTCGACGGTTCGATCATGCCGGACCTCGTGTCGGGCAACACCAACGCGCCGATCATCATGATCGCCGAAAAGGCCTCCGACATGATATTGGAGGATGCGCGGTAAAGCATGATCCGGAAAAGTGCGAAGCGGTTTTCCGATAAGATCATGCTCAAACAAAGCGTCGCGCACTGAAAGGACTTGGACTTGGCTACGCGATTCAAGATCGGCACACGCAAGAGCGCGATGGCGCTGGCACAGACGGAAGAGATTGCGCGCCGCCTGACCGCCGCCATGCCCGATCTCGACGTCGAGATCGTCAAGTTCGACACCACTGGCGATCTCGACCAGACCAGCAAGCTCCTGCCGCATGGCGGCAAGGGCGGCGCCTTCGTGGCGCAGATCCGCGCCGCCGTGGTTGCGGGCGAGCTGCAGGCGGCGATGCATTCGCTCAAGGACATGCCTGGGAACGAGGACACGCCCGGCCTCGTCATCGGCGCCACGCTGTCACGCGATCCCCCCGGCGATGCGCTGGTGCTGCGCGACGGCGTGACGCTGGAGGCGCTGCGCCAGTCCCGTGGCAAGGGTTTTAAAATTGGCACCAACGCGGTCCGCCGCGCCGCCTATGCGCGACGGTTGTTTCCTGACGTCGAAGTGATCCACTTCCGCGGCGCGGCCGACACGCGCGTGCGAAAGCTCGACAATGGCGAGATGCAGCGCCTGCCGGATGGCGGCGCTGTCGGACCTGCGGACGCGCTGATCATGGCGCGCTCGGGCCTTGATCGCGTTGGCCTAGCTGATCGTATCGCCTACGAATTCACCGCGGCGGAGATGCTGCCTGCGGCTGGGCAGGGCATCGTTGCCGTCGAATGCGCCGCGCAGGACTGGCAGACGCGCCGCATCCTCGCATCGATCGATGATCCCGCCGCGCATGCCTCTGCCGATGCCGAACGCGAAGTGCTGTGGGTGCTCAACGGCCACTGCAATTCGCCGGTCGCGGGCTTCTCGACCATCTCGGGCGATCAGATGTCGCTGACCGCTTCGGTGCTCGACCTCTCCGGCAACACCATCATCGAAGCCTCGCGCTCGGGCCCCGCCAATCGTCCGCGCGAGCTCGGCCGTGCCGTGGGACTGGATCTGCTCGGCAAGGGCGCCGCCGAGATCATCGAGCGCAGCCGGCCGCGGTAGGGCGAGACCTCATCATGAGCCGGTGATCTCCGTTTAAGGGTAATTGCGGACATCGCGAGAGCGAGCGCCGACATCCGCTCAGAGCCAGAAGTGGAAACGAAATTCTATCCAGTTATTCGTATCTTCCGGCGATCAAGACTATTTACCAAGCTTAGTCCCTTCCATGCACAACCAAAGGCTGTTGGCTGCGTCGGCAGGCTTCAGGGCCTATGAGAACCCGTCGGCAGTTGGTGAGGCGATGGTTCTGCTGCGGGCGAGATGGCTGGTTTTGCTCGGCATTTTTGTCAGCATTCTAACGGGATGCGGTGGCTCTCTGAGTGAGGCGATCAGATATCACCGGACAATCAACGTAGAAGTTGATGGAACGCGCGCCGATGGTTCTGGCGTCATTCAAGTCAAGCAGTCCGATACGAGGAGCCTCTTCGGCTCCATGGGAGGTTTCGGCAACGAGGTTCGCGGCGAAGCTGTTGCGGTTGATCTCGGACGTCACGGTACGCTCTTTCGCGCTTATGCATGGGCTAAAGCCGGATAGGGAGATCTAGCCGGTCCTGCATGGATGCTGTTTCACGTCTTCGCCGACTTGCTCAAGAGCGAGACCGATCCCCTCTCGCGCGTGCGGTTACTCAGAGAGCAGCACCCGCGTCTGGCTTGCTGCTCTGCTAGGCGGACACGAGAAGATTTGCGAAGTGGAAAACTTTTCATTTTCTGCTTGCAGTCAGGTGAGTGAGCGTCTATGCGTTTCCCGGCGTTGCCCGCCTGTCGGGCGCTCTCTTTGGTCTTGATGCCAAGGGAAGCATTTCACGCTCTTGATGCTCCTCAACTTGTTGAGTGACACAACAGCCGACACAATCGGTTGGAGTCATTCGACGTCGGTAAGAGTGTCGGAACCCTTCCTCTCAGGAAGGTTGAGGCCTCCGCGGTCTCGGGCTGTTTGACAAGTGAAGATGAAGAAAGAGAAACGTGGACGGCGGAGTCCTTGCGGGTCTCGCTTCTGAAGAGCTTCGGCTTTTTGGATCGAGACCGGACGAAAGACTTCGGCGGTACACGTTTTAAAGGAAACACCATCGTTGCCAGCGATGTGAATCGCAGGCAGCGCATCGACTTCGGTCGA
>NZ_JAVAYL010000045.1:0-2500 GCF_054185225.1 Bradyrhizobium sp. 18BD
CTCGCTTCTGAAGAGCTTCGGCTTTTTGGATCGAGACCGGACGAAAGACTTCGGCGGTACACGTTTTAAAGGAAACACCATCGTTGCCAGCGATGTGAATCGCAGGCAGCGCATCGACTTCGGTCGATAATGGTGGGACCTCGTCAAACGTTGTGATCAGCCGGTTCAAAGTTCAAGTCCAACTTGAGAGTTTGATCCTGGCTCAGAGCGAACGCTGGCGGCAGGCTTAACACATGCAAGTCGAGCGGGCGTAGCAATACGTCAGCGGCAGACGGGTGAGTAACGCGTGGGAACGTACCTTTTGGTTCGGAACAACACAGGGAAACTTGTGCTAATACCGGATAAGCCCTTACGGGGAAAGATTTATCGCCGAAAGATCGGCCCGCGTCTGATTAGCTAGTTGGTAGGGTAATGGCCTACCAAGGCGACGATCAGTAGCTGGTCTGAGAGGATGATCAGCCACATTGGGACTGAGACACGGCCCAAACTCCTACGGGAGGCAGCAGTGGGGAATATTGGACAATGGGGGCAACCCTGATCCAGCCATGCCGCGTGAGTGATGAAGGCCCTAGGGTTGTAAAGCTCTTTTGTGCGGGAAGATAATGACGGTACCGCAAGAATAAGCCCCGGCTAACTTCGTGCCAGCAGCCGCGGTAATACGAAGGGGGCTAGCGTTGCTCGGAATCACTGGGCGTAAAGGGTGCGTAGGCGGGTCTTTAAGTCAGGGGTGAAATCCTGGAGCTCAACTCCAGAACTGCCTTTGATACTGAAGATCTTGAGTTCGGGAGAGGTGAGTGGAACTGCGAGTGTAGAGGTGAAATTCGTAGATATTCGCAAGAACACCAGTGGCGAAGGCGGCTCACTGGCCCGATACTGACGCTGAGGCACGAAAGCGTGGGGAGCAAACAGGATTAGATACCCTGGTAGTCCACGCCGTAAACGATGAATGCCAGCCGTTAGTGGGTTTACTCACTAGTGGCGCAGCTAACGCTTTAAGCATTCCGCCTGGGGAGTACGGTCGCAAGATTAAAACTCAAAGGAATTGACGGGGGCCCGCACAAGCGGTGGAGCATGTGGTTTAATTCGACGCAACGCGCAGAACCTTACCAGCCCTTGACATGTCCAGGACCGGTCGCAGAGATGTGACCTTCTCTTCGGAGCCTGGAACACAGGTGCTGCATGGCTGTCGTCAGCTCGTGTCGTGAGATGTTGGGTTAAGTCCCGCAACGAGCGCAACCCCCGTCCTTAGTTGCTACCATTTAGTTGAGCACTCTAAGGAGACTGCCGGTGATAAGCCGCGAGGAAGGTGGGGATGACGTCAAGTCCTCATGGCCCTTACGGGCTGGGCTACACACGTGCTACAATGGCGGTGACAATGGGATGCTAAGGGGCGACCCTTCGCAAATCTCAAAAAGCCGTCTCAGTTCGGATTGGGCTCTGCAACTCGAGCCCATGAAGTTGGAATCGCTAGTAATCGTGGATCAGCACGCCACGGTGAATACGTTCCCGGGCCTTGTACACACCGCCCGTCACACCATGGGAGTTGGTTTTACCTGAAGACGGTGCGCTAACCAGCAATGGAGGCAGCCGGCCACGGTAGGGTCAGCGACTGGGGTGAAGTCGTAACAAGGTAGCCGTAGGGGAACCTGCGGCTGGATCACCTCCTTTCTAAGGATGATCCTTCAGCGAGCCTCGAGCTCACTATCGGATCGTTTTAGAAACATCAGTGGCCAACAGATCGCCAGATCGTTGAGCTGCATTGGCGGGATTTCGCCGTCTACGTTTCTCTTTCTTCGCGGACGAACACGCGCTGGGCCTGCATCTGCAGGATCCGGGGTCCTTAACGGGATGTGCGTTAGGGGCTTGTAGCTCAGTTGGTTAGAGCGCGCGCTTGATAAGCGTGAGGTCGGAAGTTCAAGTCTTCCCAGGCCCACCACGCTTCGCCGATGGCTTCGCGTGGCACCGCCACGCAAGACACGAAGCGAAGCGTGTCCGGCATAGCCCGAAGGGCGACGCCGGACTTTTGAGGGGCGCTTCGTCTTCTGGTTACGGGGCCATAGCTCAGCTGGGAGAGCGCGTGCTTTGCAAGCATGAGGTCGTCGGTTCGATCCCGTCTGGCTCCACCAGATGGTTTGATCACCGAGGTCATGCACCGTCGTCCGCGATACATCACTTCGCATCTTGCTAGTCTGGATAGACAGCAGGTTGCGTGTTTTCTGACATCGTAAAGAGGAGATCGATCCGAGTTGGGTCGTGCAGCAGATTGTTGCGCGGGCCTTCATTATCTCCGGATCATTTTCGGCGCTCGTGCGTCGTTCAGTGCAGCTCACAAGGTTGCTTCTGAAAGACATGCGAGTTGTAAAATGATCCTTTTAGCGAAGCTTGACCGCCTCGCTATCGGAACGATCTTACGAAGCAAGCTGGTCTTTCTAGTCAATGTCCGGCTGTACGTAGCATTCATCGAGGGTGCGCGCCGCAAGGCAATCGTACAGACAACATT
>NZ_JAVAYL010000046.1:0-1568 GCF_054185225.1 Bradyrhizobium sp. 18BD
CCTCTTATGTCCCAAGTCAAGGGGGGAGGCATGAGGAAGGGTTGTCTCCCGGACGTCCGAAAGAAGTGTGAGTGGGATGATCGTGCAAGGGTGGAAGCAGAACCCTGAGACGTCGGTCAACAAGCTCTTATTCGCGGGTTCACGCATGTCCGTAGGTTCGTCTGGGGCTGTCCCGGTCTGAGGTCGGACGTCGATCTTGCGATCGGTCACACAGGATGATCGGGAATTCCCCTTGCCGCGGTTCTGCTCCCGCCGTTGCACGAGATTTAACTCCTCGCCGGACCACTGCCCCGTCGCCGGGCTCCCTGGTTAGCGTTCAGCCTTGGCCGCTTGGCCCCTCTTGCCAAGCCCTCTTAAGCCGGGGCTGCCGCGACAGGTGCAGCCGTGACTGCGCGAGCGACAGCCCAGATGAAGCCGGCGAGCTCGCGGGCGATCGCGACGATGGCAACGGTCTTGAGCTTTCCTTTCCTGATCAGCGTACGATAGCGCCGGTACAGCCGGCACTGCGCCTTCCAGGCAATCTCGCGAACCGCTGGCGGCGCCGCATCGACCTTCGGTTGCTTGGCTTGTCCAACCCGCGGCGGATGCTGATAGCTCCACGAGCACTCCACCAGCATGCGCCGGGCGCGCCGGTTGCCGGCTTTGGTGATCGGTCCGCGCTTGACGGCGTCGCCGGTCGAAGCCTCCGAAGGCACGAGTCCGAGATAGGCCATCAGCTCGGTCGGCGTTCGGAACCGCGAGAGATCGCCGATCTCGGCCAGCAGCGTTGTGGCCGCGATCATATCCAGGCCGCGCATGGCCATCAGTGCGGTGACCACCGATGCGAGCGACCATTCCGGAACGGCCGCGGCGATGGCCTGCTCCAGGCGAGCGAGGCGGCCCTGCGCTTGACGGATCGCCAGCATCATCTCCTCCAGCACAAGACGCTGTTGCGGGTGCTCGAGCTTCTGGCCCGCGATCCAGCTCAGATGCGCCTTGGTCCAGGTCTTCTTGCTCTCCGGATAAGGCCTTCCCAGCCGCAGCAGAAAGGCCGAGACATGCTGGCGCTTCGCGCGCAAATCCAGCATCGCCGTCTCGCGCGCCCGCGTCAGATCGCGCATCGCCTCGTGACGTCCGTCCGGCACCCACACCGGGGTGAGTTCATCGGCACGCAGCAGCTTCGCGAGGCCGAGCGCGTCACGCCGGTTGGTCTTCACCTTGTCGCCTGGCCGCTTTGGAATCAGCGAGGGCGCCACCACCACGCATTCGAAACCGAGGCCTTTGATCTGCCGGTGCAGCCCGTAGCCGGTCGGCCCGGCCTCGTAGCAGAACGTCAGTCGCTTGTACTTGGCGGCCAGCTTGCGCACCAGCTTCGCCGTTGCGGTCGGGGTGTTCTCAATCTCCCCGAGGAACCGAACTTCGCCACGTCGGCCGCCGTCCGCAATCGCAACCGAATTGTGCGACTTCGACGTATCGAAACCCACGAAAGCCTCGCTATAATCACCCATGACTCGCCCTCCTTGCGTGAGGCTCTGCCCGGACCATCCGGGTAACCCTCGCAGTCGCATCGAGGGTGAGTCGCCCCGTTC
>NZ_JAVAYL010000047.1:0-1542 GCF_054185225.1 Bradyrhizobium sp. 18BD
GCGAGCACGCCTTCAGGCTCGTTAGGTTGGGAAGAGCGGCGTGAACTACTCCTATGGTTGGCGATCCAAGGGTCGAGCCGGTTTTGGCAATCTGGTTTGCATGCCAGATCAAACTCACATTCGGTCGTCGCGCGGGGCACGACTGCACCAACATTCCGCTTGCGGCGGGCAGGCTCGAGGGGACGAGACCCTTCTTCGTTGCGGCGTTTGAAGCCATGCAATCCATCGGTTCGTCCACCCGGATCGGCCGAGGCTGATCAACCTCGGCAGATTGGTTTTGAGGCTGAGAGGCCTGGTGTCAGGCGACGGGCTTCATCACGGCTCCCTCGATCACCACGCCGGCGGTCACGTACTTCCAGAGGGCCACGAGCAGCTTGCGCGCCAGCGCCACGATTGTGCGCTTGCGGCCGCGCTGGCTGTTGGCCTTGAACCACTGGGTCAGAGCCGATTGAGGCTGGTGACGTATCCACAACCAGGCGAGCTGGATCATCGTGGTTCTCAGGCGCGGATTACCGGCCTTCGACACCCCCTGCTCACGCTCGATGCCGCCACTGCGCCATGGCGTGGCCGCAAGACCGGCATAGGACGCAACCTGGCGGCGGTTGGCAAACTGACGCCAGAAGGCTTCCGTCCAGAGGGCCGCAGCGAAGTTCGGACCCAGGCCCTTCAAGTCGAGCAGCAGAGCCACCGGATCCGATGCAATCCCCTCGGCCGGCCTGCTCGCAGCCAGCAACGCATCCTGCGCAGCCTCCACCGCCGCGATCTGGCTGAGCAGAAGTTCGAGCCGGTCGAGCTCGCGGCTGATCTGCGCCCTCAGATGCGGCAGCAATGCGCCCCCGTCTCCCGTCCGCAAGGCCTCGAGCCGCCTCCGTCGATCGCGCCGCAGCGGCACGTAGTCGAATATCCCTTGCGCAAACAGAAGACCCTTGATCCGGTTCACATGCACGATCCGCTCCGCGATCAAGGTCCGCCGCTCCCGGCAAAGCCTGCGGCGGTCCTCTTCTTCCGGAGAGGGGACAACGACCATCGCGCAGACCCGTGGTTCGCCGCGCTTGTAGGCCAGCAGCGACCGCAACAGCGTCTCGCCGTCCAACCGGTCCGTCTTGGCCCGCCGGCGCCGGCGCGGCGTCGCGATCGAGGCCGGATCGACCACGTAGCTCTCGACGCCCTCCGGCTGCAGAGTGCGGTGAAGCCAGAACCCATCCAGCCCCGCCTCCTGGATCGTGATGATCGGATAACTCTCGCCCGTTCGCGCCTGTGCCTTACGCTTCAGCTCTGCAAAGAGCTTCAAGAGCTCCGCAATATCGCCGGCCTTCACGCTGTGCTTGGACATCTTCTCGCCCTTGCCCGGCGACAGCGAGGTGACCAGCCATGTCGAACGGCTCAGTTCCAATGACACAAAAATTGCGCCAATCTGCGTGCGGATAGCGGCCGGTCCGTCGGAAAGATGATCGAACAACATCGTTGTCTCCAGGTTGAGTGCTTCAGCAACCTCAGTCTGGCCTCAGACCCGGTCGCTATCCACTCCCCATGGAATCTTCG